>DATMDI010000452.1:0-10629 GCA_035557875.1 Vicinamibacterales bacterium | reverse complement strand
CGGTCCGCTCATCGGGTCGCCCGAATACAGTTCCGACAACCTGCCGATCCTCGATCCGGTAAAAAACGTCGCCACCGTCTTCACGGCGCCGGTGCGCGATCCGCAGATGCCGCTCAGCCTCGGCCCCGGTCACGCCGCGGCGCTCGACGCGCTGCAGCCGTCGCCCTACTGGGGCAGCGACCGCATCTGGGAGACGCGTGCCAACAACCACAACTCGATGTTCGGGCGCGACGGCCGGCTGTGGCTGGCCGCGACGGTTCGCGCGAGCGCGAACCCGGCGTTCTGCAAAGCCGGCTCGGATCACCCGTCGGCGAAGACCTTCCCGATGGACCGCGCCGTGCGCCACATCTCCGTGTTCGATCCCAGGACGAAGAAGTACTCGTTCGTCGACACCTGTTTCTCCACGCACCACCTGCAGTTCGGCTACGACGCCAACGACACGCTGTGGACGAGCGGCGGCGGTCCCGTCGCCGGCTGGTTGAACACGAAGGAGTTCGACCGCACCGGAGACGCCGCGAAATCGCAGGGCTGGACGGCGCTGGTGCTCGACACCAACGGCAACGGCAAGCGCGACGCCTATACCGAGCCGGGCCAGCCGATGGATCCCGCCAGGGACATGCGCGTGAACTCGTCGTTCTACGCGGTGATGCCGAACCCGGCCGACGGATCGATCTGGGGCGCCACGCTCGGCACGCCTGGAGCGGTGGTCCGCCTGGTGCCAGGCGCAAATCCACCGGAGACGGCGCTGGCTGAAGTGTTCACCGTGCCCATGCCCGGCTTCGGCGTGCGCGGCGGCGACATCGATCGCCAGGGAGTGGTGTGGGTGTCGCTTGCGAGCGGCCATATCGGCAGCTTCGACCGCCGCAAGTGCAAGGCGCCGCTCAGCGGGCCGAAGGCCACTGGCGATCACTGCCCCGAAGGCTGGTCGTTCCACCAGTATCCCGGGCCCGGCTTCCGCGGCATCGGCGACAACAGCGCGGAGTCGAGCTACTACTCGTGGGTGGATCAGCACAACACGTTCGGGCTCGGCAACGACGTGCCGATGTCGACGGGCAATCTGAACGACGGGCTGATTGCCTACGCCAACGGGCGCATGGTGGTGCTGCGCGTGCCGTATCCGATGGGGTTCTACGCCAAGGGCTTCGACGGCCGCATCGACGATCCGAACGCCGGCTGGAAGGGGCGCGGCCTGTGGGCGGCCAACGGCGACCGTACGCCATGGCTGATTGAGGGCGGCAAGGGCACCAAGCCGCTCGCCGCGCACTTCCAGCTCCGGCCCGACCCGCTGGCGAAGTAGGGGCGGCCTTGTCGTGGGGGCCGCCTTCAGGCGGCCCTGGGCCGGCTGAAGCCGGCCCCCACGTCGTCTCACTAATCGCAGGCGTCGGTGATGCAGATCGACTCGAGCGTGCGGCCCATCGGCGGCGCCGGCAGGCCCGCCGCCGTCATCAGCTTGCGCAGCAGCGCGCCCGCCTCGGGGTGGGCAATGGCCGACTGCACGCCCACCCGCACCAGGCCGTCGGCATAGTCCACCGGCTGCCAGGTGTGCACCGCCAGCTTGCCGCCGCGGTTGTCGGTGTTGCCGTAGTCGCGCACGTCGAGCTTCGCGCCGTGGTCGGCGAGAATCTGGACGACGTCGGCACGGCCCTTGTGCGCCGCGCCGTGCAGCGCAGTCCGCCCGGTGTCGGCCTGCAGGTTCACGTCGAGGCCGAGATCGATCAGCATCTTCACCGCGTCGAACGTGGCCTTCGGCGACCACTCGTAGGTGATGCCCTCCACCCAGCCGATACCCGCCGCCACGTGCAGCGGCGAGACGTTCAGCAGCGTGTTGATCTTCGGATCGGCGCCGCGCGCGAGCAGCAGCTTCATCAGTTCGATGTCACCCGACTGCGACGCCCGCAGGAACGCGGTGGCGCCGTTCTCGTCGAGCCACTGGTTGGTGAAGACCGTGCGCGTCTCGGTGCTGTCCTTCAGCCGGGCGTTCACGTTCGCGCCCTTGTCGAGCAGGAGCGTGATGAACTCCAGGTGATCCATGTCGCCCTTACGGACGGGATAGTCGCCGGACTCGATGTTGCGGTTGTCGGTCGCCAGGTAGAGCGGCACCCAGTCGCCCTTGTTGCCGAGATTGGGATTGGCGCCTTGGTCGAGCAGGTACTTGCCGAGCGCGTAGTAGCGGTTCTGCGTCGCCACCAGGAGCGGGCTCCACCCGTAGCCGGTGGTCTGGTTGATGTCGGCGCCGGCCGCCAGCAGCGCCTTGACGGTCTCGAGATCGTTGGCCCGCACCGCGTAGACGAGCGGCGTCAACTGCCCGCCATCCGAAGGCTGATTGCGGTTGCGGCCGATGCCGGCCGCCACCGCGGCGTCGTCCTGGTCGAACGCGGCGCCGTCACCACCGCGGCCCCGGCCACCCGCACGCCCGCCGGCCGCGCCCGCACCTCGTCCCCCGCCGCCGCCGCCGCCAATCCCGCGTCCGCCGCCCAGCGTGCTCAGCTCGCCCAGGTCGAGCGCGCGGCCCGCGGCGAGCGCCGCTCCCTGTGCTGCCACCTGCTTGCGCGGGTCGTTGGCTTTACCCAGCGCCGGACCGCGGCCGCGGGGCGCCGGGTTCGAGCGCGCCTTGACGTCGGCGCCCCGCGCGACGAGCAGCGTGACCGCCGGCGCATGCGCCTCGTCCGCGGCCCACATCAGCGGCGTGGTACCACGCAGCGCTTCCCTGGCATTCGGATCGGCGCCCTTGTCGAGCAGCGCCGTCATCGCGGCCACGTTGCCGGTGCGCGACGCGATCATCAGCGGCGTGCGCCCGAGCGGCAGCTTTTCGTTCGGGTCGGCGCCGCCCTCGAGCAGGGCGCCGACGGCGGTGGCGTCGCCGTTCACGCTGGCGAGCCACAGCGGCGTGACGCCTTCCCGCGTCGCCGCCTTCACGTTGGCGCCGCTGCGGATCAGCAGATTGATCAGCTCGGCATTGCCCCGATGCGCCGCCCAGTGCAGCGCCGTCGAGCCATCCTTCTGCGGCGCGTTGACGTCGGCCTTCGTGGCCACGAGCGCCCGCACCGCCGCGACGTCACCGCGCATCGCGGCATCGGCCACGTCGCTCGTGGCCGCGGCGCCGAGTGATGCGCCGATAACCGTGCACACGGCGAGCACGGCCAGCAAGACGGGTCGCAGAATCGACGTGGGGGCCGGCTTTAGCCGGCCCTGGGCCGCCTGAAGGCGGCCCCCACACATGACACTCACAGCGCCTCCAGCCGGCCCGTGCTGTCGCCGAGCGAATCCTGATGGATGTCGTACTTGTCGAGGATGCTGAGCAGCAGGTTTCCCGTCGGTACCTGCTTGGTCGGATACGCCAGGTGCCGGCCGCCTTTTACTTTGCCGTTCAGGCCGCCGACGAGCACGTGCGGTACGTCGTAGTGCACGTGCTGGTTGGAGTTGCCCATGTTGCTGCCGTAGAGCACGAGCGACTGATCGAGCAGCGTGCCGTCGCCGTCCTGCGTCTTCGCCAGGCGTTCGGCCAGGTAGGCCACCATCTTCACGTGGTACTGGTTGATCTTCGCGAGGTCGGCGATACGCCGCGGATCTTCACCGTGATGCGACACGCCGTGGAAGCCGGAGGTGGGCGCTTCGCTCTCGGGATAGGTGCGTCCCGTGAGGTCGCGCGCGAAGAGCAGCGTGCCGACACGGGTGATGTCGGCCTGGAACGCCAGCGCCAGCAGGTCGAACTGCAGCTTGATGTGCTCGTCGAAGGTCTGCGGCACGCCCACCGGCACCTCGAGGTTCTCGGGCGCCACCGTCGACGCCTTCATCGCGATTTCGAGCCGGCGCTCGATCTCGCGCACGTTCTCGGCATACTCGTCGAGCCGGACGCGGTCCGGCGCGCTGACGTCGCCGCGCAGCCGATTGAGCGAGCCGCGCAGTGAGTCGAGGATGCTCTGGTCGCGCTTGCGGCGCGCGGCGCGCTGTTCGGCGGTGCTGCCGTCGCCGAACATGCGCTCGAACACCACCTGCGGATTGAGCTCCATCGGCAGCGGCGAAGTGGGCGACGCCCACGAGATGGTGTTCGTGTAGGTACAGCTGTAGCCTTCGCCGCAATTGCTCGAGTTGGCGCCCGGATCCTCGACCGCCAGCTGCATCGACGGCATCAGGTTCTCGCGCCCGATCTTCTGCGCGATGATCTGGTCGATGGTCGCGCCGCAGTAGACGTCGGCGCCGGCGGTCTTCCGCGGCTTCACGCCGCACATGAACGCCGCCGCCACCCAGTGATCGGCGCCGGTGACGCCGGGCGGCGGCTCGGCCGAACGCGAGTGCAGGCCGCTCAGAATCACGCTCTGCTTCGCGAACGGCTCGAGCGGCTTCCAATTGAACGGCAGCTCCGCGGGGAGTGCGCCCTCCTTCTCGGGCACCCAGTATCCGGGCGCCATCCCGTGCGGCACGAACAGGCCGACGAACCGCGGCCGGCGGATCGCGGCCGTCTGCGCCAGCACCGTGGCCGCCGGAACCATCGCGTCGAGCAGCGGCAGCGAGAGCATGGCCCCCGCGCCGCGCAGGACCGTCCGCCGCGAGACGTGCTTCCTGGTCAGAAACATAGACTCTTCCCCCGTCCTACCTGGACGCGCGTGTGTCGGCAGGGCTCAAGCCCCGCCCTGCAACTCGAGTTCCGGCCGGCGCGGCCGCTTTCTGATTCATCCGGAACATGTCGCTCTTGACGATGCTCAGCACGAGCGCCGAGAACTTGTAGCCTCCGGCCGCGGCGTCCCGCCCGATCCGCCGCACCATCGGCATGTCTTCGTGCTCGGTGCCGCGCCCGATCGCGTAGGTCAGGAGCTTCTCGGCGACGACCTGGACGAACTGCGGGGAGTAGCGCTCGAGCGACCGGCGGAGATCGACGACGCCGCTCACCTTGGTCCCGTCGGGCAAGGTGCCCGACGCGTCGATCGGCTGCCCCTCGTCGAGGGTGCGCCAGCTGCCGACGGCGTCGAAATTCTCGAGGGCCAGCCCCATGGGCTCGAAGATCTGGTGGCACGAGGCGCACGTCGGGCTGACGCGGTGCGCTTCGAGCGCCTGCCGCATCGTCGGCGGCTTCGTGTTGCCCGTGGTGTCGGCCGCCCGCTCCACGAACGCCGGCACGTCGGGCGGCGGGTCCGGCGGACTGACGCCGAGGAACGTCTGCAGGAACCACTTGCCCCGCGTCACCGGCGAGGTGCGCGCCGCGTTCGACGTCACCGTCATCAGCGCGCCCTTGCCCAGCAGGCCGCGGCGCATGTCGAGTGACGCCGGCAGCGTCACGCGGCGGAAGTGCGGGCCATACACGTTCGGGATGCCGTACTGCTTGGCCAGCCGCTCGTTGACGAACGTGAAGTCGGCGTCGAGCAGATCGAGCACGCTGCGGTCCTCGTGCACGACGGCGCCGAAGAAGAGCTCGATCTCGCGCTCGTAGGCGGCACGCAGGTTGTCGTCGAAGTCGGGGAACAGGTTGACCACCGGCTCGCTCGCGGCGAGCGATCGGACCCCGAGCCACTGACCGGTGAAGTTACGCACCAGCGCGTCGGACTTCGGATCGGCCAGCATGCGCCGCACCTGCCGTTCGAGCACGGCGGGCTCCTTCAGCCGGCCGCGCGCGGCGAGGTCCACGAGCTGGTCGTCGGGAAGGCTGCTCCAGAGGAAGAACGAGAGGCGCGACGCCAGCGCCAGATCGCTGATCGGATAGGTCTGTCCGGGCCGCACCGCCGCCGGCTCGGCCTCGCCGCGATAGATGAACTCGGGGTCGGCCAGGACGCGCTGCAGCGCCGCCTCGATGCCGGCGTCGAACGTGCCGTCCTCGCCACGCCCGGCCTGGTAGAACGGCATCAGGATGCGCAGGTCGGCCGCCGCGATCGGCCGGCGGAACGCGCGGCGGGCCAGCCGCGACACGATGGCGCGGGCGCAGGTGGCCTCCTCGCGCGCCGACGCGGGCCGGCAGCCGAAGATGGCGCGGCGCGAGGCGGTCTCGCCGGCGCCCGTGACGTCGTACGGTCCTTCGATCTGCACCTGGCCGACATGCGGGTAGAAGAGGAAGCCGGGAATCGACCCCGGGGTGTTCATCGTGCGCTGAAACGGCCGGTTCAGCTCCGAGCCCGGCACGTCGTTGGTGGCGAGGAACGTCACGCCGACGGTGTGGAGCCCGGCGGTGACCGGAATGCGCGGCGTGGACCGCCCGTTGCCGGTCGTGTTCGAGATCTCCTTGTCCCAATCGAACTGCGCCACGCGCTCGCCGTCCACGGTGACGATCAGCTGCTCGCCGGCGACGCCGCCCAGCACCGCCTGGAAGTAGCCGGTGACGCCTTTCACCTTGAACGCGTACTGCCCGTCCACCGGGAACTGATGCTTGATGAGGATGCCGCCGCGGGTGCCAAACGGCAGCCCCTCGATGTGGTGGTTTTGTGCCGTGTCGGCCGGCACCTCGAACACCTGTTGCGATGGCGCGCTCGCAGTGCCCACCGCGAGGCGGCTGATCTTGCCCGCGGCGGACAGGTAGGCCTCCATCAGCGCCGGCGACATCGTCAGCGCGCCGGCGATGTTGTCGAAGCCACGGGTCGAGTCGTCGGCGGGCAGGAACGCGGTGGCGTCCACCTCGAGCGACAGCAGATCGCGAATCGCGTTGGTGTATTCGGTGCGGTTCAGGCGGTGCAGGCCCGGAGCCGGCAAGTGCGTGGTCGCGGCGCGATCGAGCTCGCCTTCCATCCAGCTCACGAGCGACTTCAGCGCCGCCGGATCCGGCTTGCGCGCACTGGTCGGCGGCATCAGCCCCGCCCGCACCTTGCGCACGACGGTTTCGGCCACGTCCACGTGCTCCGGCAGGCGCGACAGGTCGAGCTGATCGAGCAGCAGGTTCGCCGTCTTCAGCCGCGCGTTGTGGCAGGTGACGCAGTACTGATCGAGCAGGGCCCGCTGCGCCGCGACGCTCGAGGCCGCCGCGGAGGCGGACGGAGCGGCCGGCGCCTGCGATGCGCGGGGGGCTGGCGCAGGCGCCGCGGCCGGGGCCGGCCCCTGGACAGCGGGAGCCGGACGGGACGGCGCGGCACTCTGGCCGGCGACGAGCCCCATCCAGGTCAGTACCAATGCGCCCGCGCCAATCAGGGTCCTGTTCACGGCGAAATGGTAACGCCAATCGGGCATCCGGCCCGAGTCAGCCTGGGGGACGGCTCCCCCGGGACCGGGACGGCCCGGAACCGGCAGGGGGTGGCCCTTGCGTGGCGGCGCGGCCCCCGCTCAGCGCAGCTGCGCAATGGCGGCGTCGAGCTGTTCGATATGGTCGCGGGCGCTGCTGGGCGCCTCCGGCTTGAAGCGGTAGTCGCGATCGTTCGACTTGATGACGAGGCTGCTGCCCGACATCTCGCTCAGGAACCGCGTGTAGGGCAGGGCGAACCCGTCCTTGACCTGGTGTTCGGCCGCATCCGGCTGGTATTCGACGCCGTCGCGCGTGACGACCAGCAGCCCGCGACAGCTGCCCAGGCGGTGTTGGTGCACGACGCGCAGCGACGCGACGGCCCTGGGCAGGACGGGGGCAACCGGCACGGCGGCCGGAGGCGGCACGACGACAGCACGCGGCAGGAGGGCCGGCGCGGCGGCGGGCGGACGCACGGGCGTGGGAGCAGGTGCGGTTTCCTGACGCGCGACAACGCTCGGCGCGACCGGGATCGTCAGCGCGGGCTTCGCCGTGGGCTCGGAGGACACCGGCGGCAGCACGGTGCCGGCGTTCACAGCCAGGCGGCCCGCATCGAGCGAGCCGGCCACGCCCGCGGCGACCTCGGGCGGCCGCGGCGTGCTCAGCAGGGTGGGTATGCCCGCGGACAGCACCACGGCGACGAAGCCCGCCGCGGCATACATCCAGCGCCGGACACTGCGCCACGGCGAGGCCTTCGCCACCGGGCGACCGTTGACAGTCCGCATCGGCAACGCGGGCAGGATCGCGGCGGCCACCAGCGCGCGGAGCGGCAGATCCGCCACGAGCAAGGCAGCGGCCTGGTCCGCCGCCACCGGCGGCGAGAACAGATACCCCTGCCCCATCTCGCAGTCGAGCGCGCGCAGCAGGGCCACCTGCTCGTCCTTCTCGATGCCTTCGGCCACGACGCGCAGCCCGAGCTGGTGCGCCATCGACTTGACGGCATTGACGATGCTGGTCATGTCGCCGTTGTCTTCGATGCCGCGGACGAACGAGCGGTCCACCTTGAGCGAGTCGAGCGGAAACTGCCGCAGGTAGGCCAGCGACGAATGCCCGGTACCGAAGTCGTCGAGGTTCACGCGCACGCCGATGGCGCGCAGCTGCACCAGCGACACGCGCACCGCCTGCGGATCCTCCATCGCGATGCTTTCGGTCAGCTCGAGGATCAGCCGCCGCGGGTCCACGCCCGTCTCGCGCAGGGTGGCGGTGATGTCGTCGACGAGCGTCGAGCGCTTGAACTGCACGCTGGACAGGTTCACCGACATCCAGACGGCGGTGGCCGGCGCGCTCGCCTCCCAACCCTTCAACTGACGACAGGCCTGCTCGAGGACCCACCGTCCCAGCGGGATGATGAAGCCGGTGCGCTCCGCCAGCGGCACGAACTCGAGCGGCCCGATCAGGCCCAGCACCGGGTGCTGCCATCGGACCAGCGCCTCGAAACCGACGAGCCGGTTGGACGCCAGGGCCACGATCGGCTGATACAGCAGGAAGAACTCTTCGCGCTCGAGTGCGCCGGCAAAGTCGCCCTCGAGCCGGAGCTCGGCCTGCGCGATCTTCAGCACCGCGGCATCGAACACCTCGCAGCGGCTGCCTCCCAGCAGCGTGGCGCGGCGCACCGCGGCGGCGGCGTCGCGGAGCACGTCGTCGGCGTGAGCGTAGCCGGTGGCGCTGACGGCGACGCCAACGCTCGCAGTGAGCCGCGCGTCGCCGCAAGAGGGGAACGGCGCGGCCATCTCGGCGAGGATGCGATCGGCCACCACGGTGGCGTCTCCGACGTCCTTCAAACCGTCGAGGAGGATCGCGAACCGATCGCCGCCGAGCGTCGCGACGACGTCGTTGTGCCGGAGCGTGGGCGGTTTTTCCCGGAGACGCACGCTCGCCTCGAGGCGCCGGCCGGCCGCCGCCAGCACCGGATCGACCGCGTCGGCACCCGCGGCACTCGGGCCGGGCCGAACGAGATCGACGCAGAGGACGGCGAAGTGAAAGCCGGGATACTGGCGCGCGCGCTCGATCGATTGCGTCAGCCGCTCGACGAGCAGCCGCCGATCGGACGGGCCCGTCAGCGGGTCCGGCATCCTCTCCGCGGTCACGATCTCAACGTTGGCGTCTGGATCCATACCCGGGCGCTTGCGAACCGCAGGCGCGAACACTCCCCCACCGGAAAGAATCGGCAGGATCGCCGCCTCCCGCAGTCACGGTCTCGCGCAGCGTGGGAAAACGCCTCGCTCTCGTCACCGTCATACGAATCGGCATGCCTCGTCGCGGAACGGCGCGCCAGGGATCCACCCGGGTGCCCGCCCCCCGCCTGGCGTCACGGGTCGCACTCGTCCGCATCCTCGGAGCAGACGAACACGTCCGGCGCGCTGTACTGGGTCCATTCGCGCGTGTTCTTCCAGACCTTGCCGCGGGCGTAGACGTCCGCGGTCCACCCCAGGCGCGACTTCTCCTGCCACACCCGGCGCAGCGCCGTCGCTTCGTCGGCCCCCAACAGGTGATGCGCTTCGTGAAGGAGCACGACGGCGCGCTCGACGTCGTCCTGGGGCAGCTCGAAGAACCACGGATACAGCGTGACGATCTCGAATGGGAAGTTGGTGGCGGCGTAGGCCTGATAGTGCTCGTGGTAGAGGTTCCACCAGTTGTCGGTGGACCGGAAGCTGGTGACGTGGCGCAGCACGAAGGCCTGGCGGGTGAACCCGCGCTCGTCGAGCAGGGTGATCGCATCGTCCACGATCGCGCGCTGATCGCCGTCGAGCGGCTCTGATGTGGCCAGAAGCGACACCCACCAGCCCAGGAGCACGGTGGCGACCACCGTCCCGATGGCGCCCAGGCGAATGACCAGCGGCGGCCCAGAGCGCCCAGCCGGTGGCGGCGCCGGCGGCTGGTCGAACAGGATGGCCATACAGCGACGGCACGCGTTGGCGTCGGCAAAATTGACGAGCCCACAGTGCGGGCACTTGCGGTTACCCATGAAGCGGCTGTTTCATTTGTCGGCTGCCGCCGACTCGAACGCCAGCACGTCGCGCGCCGCCATTGCACGCGGTGTCGTCACGCGCTGCGCACCCCGCCTCGTGCCGCGCTTGACACCGGCATCGGCGTGCCTCCAGACTTTCTGGTCGCCGATGCCTGCCCCATCCTGCTTTTCGGGAAAGCTGATCCGCTGATGGAAGCCACTCGCGTCCTGATCGTGGACGACTACGACGACACGCGCGAGATGCTCCACATGATCCTCGCCGACGCGGGCTTCGCGGTGGTGTCGGCAGCGAGCGGGTCGGAAGCCGTGGCGCTCGCCAAGACCTGCGTGCCCCATGCGGTATTGATGGACCTGTTCATGCCCGACATGAATGGAGTGGAGGCGACCCGTCAGATCAAGGCGGATCCGCGGCTGCGCGACGTGCCGGTGGTCGCCTACACGGCCCAACCCGCGAAGGCCGAAAGCGAAG
>DATMDI010000451.1:0-3751 GCA_035557875.1 Vicinamibacterales bacterium | reverse complement strand
CACACCGCCAAACGCCTTGGCTATCTCGTGGACGACAGCGTGATCAACCGGGCGGCCGACTACCTGCAGCAGCAGCTGGCCACGGCAAAAGATCCGAACGACGACATGTGGCCGGCGGAACTGGCCTGGCGCACGTTCGCGGCGAAGGTCCTCGTCGAGAGCGGACGCAATCAGGACTCCGCCATCAATCGTCTGCTGCCGCGGATGGATCGCATGCCGGTGTTCGGACTCGTCTACCTGCTCGATGCGCTCGGGACCAACGCCTCGCGCTCGCGCGACCGCGACGAGGTCCTGCGCCGGATCAACAACGCGACCTTCGACCAGGCGGGCATGACGCACGTCGAGGAGCTGAACGATCCGTACCTGATGTGGTTCTGGAACTCGAACGTGCGCACGACCGCCATCGCGCTCAATACGCTGGTGCAGCGCGGGACGGCGGCGGACCTGGGACGCATCCGCAGCATGGTGCAGTGGCTTCTGCAGGCGCGGACATCGGGGCGCTGGGGCAATACGCAGGAGAACGCGCTGGTGCTCGAGTCGCTCGTCGCTTACTACAGGAAATACGAAGCGACGCCGCCATCCTTCGCCGCCACGGTATCGCTCGGCAGCCGCACGCTCGCGCGCAATACCTTCGCCGGACGCAGCACCGATTCGGTGACGCGTCAGGTGTCGCTGCGCGATCTCAGCACGCAGGTAGCCGCCGGGACCACGCCGCCGGTCACGTTCGCCAAGAAGGGCGAGGGAACGCTGTTTTATACGGCACGCCTGCGCTACGCGGTGAACGACCTGACCCAGTCGCTCCTCGACAACGGCTTCGCCGTCAGCCGGACCTACGCGCCGTTCGTGGACGGCAAGGCCGGCGCCGCGGGCACCTCGTTCAAGGCCGGCGATCTGGTCCGCGTCACCATCCGCCTGTCGCTGACGCAGGAGCGGCGCTACGTGGCGGTCACCGATCCGCTGCCCGCCGGCTTCGAACCGGTGGAGTCGTGGTTCGCCACGACCGCCGGCGACCTCGCGCGCGCGCAGGACGATCAGGGCGCAGCAGACGAGGACTATCGGTTCTGGTGGCAGCACGGCGGCTTCGAGCACGTCGAGCGGCACGACGATCGCGTTCAGCTCTTCGCCACGCGCCTCAGCGAAGGCGAGCACGAGTTCTCGTATATCGTCCGGGCCACGACCGCCGGCACGTTTCGGACGGCTCCGACACACGCGGAGGAGATGTACGAGCCGGAGGTGTTCGGCCGGACCGCGACGACTACCGTCGAGGTGCAGCCATGAACGCGGGGATCGCGCTGGCGCGGGTCGTCTGGCAGCAGCGTCTTGCGAGACTCGTCGTCGTGACGTGCGGGATCCTTCTGGCCTTCGCCGAGGCAGTGCGGCTGGGACCGCTGCCGGCTGGCCTGCTCGATCCGACACGCGACGTCTCGACCATCGTTCTCGATCGGAATGGAACGCCGCTCTACGAAGCGCGGTCCGACGCCGGGCTCCGCAGCACACGTCTCACGGTGGCCGACCTCCCCGATGCGGTGGTGAAGGCGACGATCGCAGCGGAGGATCGCCGATTCCGCCGGCACGTCGGTGTCGATCCGCTGGCCATCGGGCGCGCCGCGCTGCACAACCTGCGAGCGCGACGCGCGGTGGAAGGCGCCTCCACACTCACGCAGCAGACGGCGAGGCTGCTGCTCGAACGTCAAGCACGACGCCCGCGCGCCCGGACGATGTGGAACAAGGTGATTGAAGCGGCCATCGCGCTCCGGCTCGAACACCGGCTGGCGAAGGACGAGATCCTCGCCATGTATCTGACCCTCGCTCCGTACGGAAATCAGATTGCCGGCATCACGCGCGCCAGTGAGGTCTACTTCGGCGCGCGGCCGGCCGATCTGACGCTGGCGCAGGCGGCATTTCTCGCCGGCCTGCCGCAGCGGCCGTCGCGTTACGACCCGTACCGCGATGCGCGCGGGGCGCGCGCCCGCCAGCAGACGATTCTCACGCTGCTCCGGCGTGACGGATCGATCGACGCCCGCCAGGCCGAACAGGCACGGCTCGAAGCGCTGCAAGTGCTGCCGGCGCCGCACGCCTTCGCCGCGCCGCACTTCGTCAACATGGTGCTCGACGGCGACGGTCCGCGATCGCCGCGGCTCGACACGACGCTCGACGCCGAGCTGCAGCGCGAGGTTACCGGCATCATCGCCGCACAGCGCGATGACCTGGCGCGGCACGGTGCACATAACATCGCCGTCGTCGTGCTCGACAACGCGCGCGGCGAGTGGCTGGCCTGGGAAGGATCCGGCAACTACGAGGATGGCGAGCACGGCGGGACAATCGACGGCGTTCGCACGCTGCGGCAACCCGGATCGGCGCTGAAGCCGTTCGTCTATGCGCTGGCGTTCGAGACCGGCGACACGCCGGCGACGGTGCTGCCGGACGTGCGCGCCACCTATCCGACCGCACAGCCCGGCATCGTCTATACGCCGCGCAATTACGACGGGCGGTTTCATGGGCCGCTGCTCGCGCGGACGGCGCTGGCCGGATCGCAGAACGTGCCGGCAGTCGCCCTCGCGTCGCGTGTCGGCGTGCCGGCGCTGCTCCGGTTCCTGCGCGGGGCCGGCTTCAGCAGTTTCGACCGGACCGCGTCGCACTACGGCCTGGGCGTTGCGCTCGGCAACGCCGAGGTGTCGCTCGAGGAGCTGGTCGGTGCGTATGCCGCGTTCGCGCGGGGCGGGGTCTACCTGGCGCCGCGGGCGGTACGCACGACGCACGACCCGCGTGTTCCCACACGGATCGTCTCGCCGCAGTCGGCCTATTGGGTCGCCGACGTGCTCGCCGACGACGACGCACGGGCGTACGTCTTCGGGCGCGGCGGCAACCTCGAGCTGCCGTTCACCGTGGCGGTCAAGACCGGCACGTCGCAGGCGTATCACGACAACTGGACGGTCGGTTTCACGCGCGAGGTCACGGTCGGTGTCTGGGTGGGCAACTTCGATCGGACGCCGCTCACCGGGTCGTCCGGTGTCACGGGGGCAGGGCCGATCTTCCATGACGTCATGCTCGCCGCACAGCGACACGTGCACGGCCGCGAGGAATCGGACGCGGCGATCGTCGAGCGGCCGTCGGATCTCGTCGAGCGGGACGTCTGCGCGCTCTCCGGCATGCGCGCCGGGGCGGCGTGTCCGCGCCGGGTCAGGGAGTGGCTTCCGGCGAACGCGTCACCGCTCCCCTGCAGCTGGCATCATGCGTCCGAGGAAGGACTGTTGACGCTGTGGCCGGAGGAGTATCACGAGTGGGCGGCATCCCATGGCCTGTTGCATGAGGAGGGATCGCTCGGCGCGGGCACTACGCTCGCGGCACGCAGTCCTGCACCGGCACCGCGGCCGATTCGGCTCGTCGCGCGCCGTGCGCTCACCGTGACCAGCCCACCCGATGGTGGCACCTATCTGATCGATCCGACGCTGCGCAGCGAGTTCCAGACGCTGCCGCTGCGCACGATGGGCGCGCGCGGGCGGGTGGAGTGGCGCGTGGATGACCAGCCGGTGGGCAGCGCTGGAGGCGACCGACCGCTCCACTGGCCGCTCACGCGCGGGAAGCACGAGGTCATCGCCCGCGACACCAGCGGCCAGCAAGCACGCGCGTCGATCATGGTCAAGTGACCGGCGTGGGGTCAGATCTTGAATTCGCAGTTTTTTCACGCTCTGACCCCAACCCGACACGGCTGACAGCGGCACGAGACCGCGTGACGCGGGGTCAGAGCGTG
>DATMDI010000450.1:0-3828 GCA_035557875.1 Vicinamibacterales bacterium | reverse complement strand
ACACCGGTGGAGGCCGGTGGGCGCGGTGTCACCGGGACGCCACCGAGCGGCGCTGCGGGAACCACGCTCATCGGCCCGATCGCGATCGACGCGACGAGAGGGAACGATTCGCGGCCAGATCGATAGCGGTCCCACCACTGGGATGGTCACAGTCGCGCGGCCGCGGAGACCGGTACGGGGTGCCGGACAGCTGGCCGCTCGCGTGATGCACAGCCCTGCACATCCTGACGGATGTCGAGTCACTGTGCGTCTGCCGATAGGCGGGATACAGCGGCGAATCCGCAGGAGGTCCCGTGCTGCAGACGTTCACAGCCCTGGCCGCAGCAGTCGTGCTGACGGCCGTTCCGATGTCATCCTACGCGCAACTTCCGGCGCGTCCGGGCCTGCAGAAGGTCGATCTGCCCGCGGTGTCCTACGGCACGCGACCGGGCGCCACGAGACTGCTGTTCAGTGGCACGACGCTCATGCCTGACGCGTCGGGTCTCGCCACGGTGGAGAAGCAGCGCACCGCGGTCAAGATCTCCGCGCAGTTCACCAATCTCAAGAGCCCGACGACGTTCGGGCACGAGTACCTCACCTACGTGATGTGGGCGCTCACTCCGGACGGCCGCGCGTTCAATATCGGCGAGGTGCCGCTGCCGGACGACCGCACGACCTGGACGTCGCAGTCAGCCGGCAATCACAGCGCGGTCACCATCACGACGCCGCACCAGACGTTCGCGATGGCCGTGACTGCGGAGCCGTACTATGCGGTGAAAGCACCGAGCCGGATCGTGGTGCTGATCAACGGCTTCGCGCCGGGAACGGAGCCGCTGCAGAAGCTCGATACGAGCTTCGACGTCGCGGCGGCGGGCGGGTACGAGCCAACCGGCTTTACCTTCGACGCCGTGCTGCTCCGCACGGGCCTGCCGCTCGATTTCTTCCAGGCACGCAACGCACTGCGCATCGCGCAGTCGGCCGGGGCGGAGGATCATGCCGCGGCGGTGTTCGGCAATGCGGTCACGCAGATGCGCCGGGCCGACGACCTGGCGGGCCAGAAGAAGATCGACAAGCGCGGACTGTCGGTTGCGGCACGCGAGGCGGTGCAGACCGCTGAAGACGCGCGCGCCATCGCCGAACGGGCCGTGGAAGTGAAGCGACGGGAGGATGCCCGGCGTGCCGCCGTCGCGCGCGAAGCGGAGGAGCGTGCCAGGGCGGAGGCCGAGCTCCAGCGCCGCCTGCGCGAGGAAGCGCAGCGTGCCACCGCCGCCGATGCGCAGCGCATAGCTGCGGAGGCCGAGCGTCTCGCCGCCGAGCGTCGTCGCGAGGAAGCGGATCGCGCGAACCGGGAGGCGCAGGCCGCCGCGCACGAAGCGCAGCGTCAGCGGGTCGCCGCCGAGGAACTGCGCGCCGCCGCTCTTCGCGCGCAGCAGGACGCCGAAGTACGCCAGGCCGCTGCGCTCGAGCATCAGCGGGCCGCGGAAGCCGAAGCGGCACGCAATCGTGCCGCCGCCGCCGAGCTCGATCAGCGCCTCCAGCAGGCGCTCCGTGAGCGCGAGGAGCTGCGTGCCACGCTGCTGCAGCAGCTGAACGTGATCCTCGAGACGCGCGACACGGCGCGCGGGCTCGTCGTGAACCTGTCGGATGTCACCTTCGCGTCTGGCCAGGCGACGCTCCAGCCCGGCGCTCGCGAGAAACTCGCTCGCGTGTCCGGCATCCTGGCGGCGCATCCGGCGCTCAGGCTCGAGATCGAGGGGCACACGGACAGCGTCGGTTCCGATGGCCTCAATCAGACGTTGTCGCAGAAGCGTGCCGACGCCGTGCTCGCCTATCTGATTCAGCAGGGTGTCCCGGCCGCTGCGGCAAGCGCCGCCGGCTTTGGCAAGAACCGTCCGGTGGCCTCGAACGAGACGGCCGAGGGTCGGCAGTTGAATCGTCGCGTGGAGCTGGTGGTATCAGGCGAGGCGATCGGCACCGGGGACAAGTAGGCCGGGGCCTTTCGGCCCCGGCGTTGCAACCAACGACTACGGCGTCTCAAACACCCAGTTCAAGGTCAGGCGATACGAGATTGGCTGGCCGTCCTGCGTCGCCGGCGCGAAGACCCAGGTCTTTGCCGCGCTGAGGATCATCATGTCCGTCAGGCTCGTCGCTGGCGTGATCAGCCTGACGCGCTGCACCGCACCCGATTCCGAGATGTCGAGCTCGAGCACGTTCGGTGTGCTTCCGGCGGGGTGCGCCCAGTGCGGTAAGCGGACCGGATCGAGCAGCCGCGGCGGAAACACCTCCGCTGTGGCATCCACGTCAAGTGACGTAGTCTCCTCCTCGCTTTCCTCGCTCACGTCCGGGACGCCCGAGGCACCAACGACGTGACCAGCGACTGATGCGTCCGCGACGACTGGAGTGACCCTTCTGGCCGCAGTTCGCCGGCTGGCTGATTTCGCGGGAGCGGCGGGCGGTTCCACCGGCGGCGTACTGACGACCTCGTGGCTGTTGCCTGAAACCGACGTCAACGCGGCGGCGATGCCTCGCGCAACCTCACGACCGGTCTCTGCGACCTGCGCGACGATTCCGCTGACAGTGCGCGGCTGATTCACGGCCTTGTCGGACCCGGGCCGGCGCCCGGCAGCAACGACAACCGCGACCGCAGAGGCACACACCACCAGCGTCGCGGCGACAGCCCAGGCCCGACGATGGCCGGGGCGCGAAGGTCGCTCGGGCGCGGCCTCGATCTCCGGCTCCTCGGTTTCGGCTGAAGCGGAGCCAGGCTCCGGGATTGGTGTCTCCAGACACCGCTGCCGGACCGCCTGGATCAACTCGGCGCGCCCCGGGCGCTCGTAGTACTCGAGTGCCTGGCCGAAGACCGCCGGCGATTTGTCACCGTCCGATGAAATCGCGTTCAGGACGAACAGGCGGAGTGATGTCGGCGGCGGAGTGACGGCCAGGAGCTCGTGCAGCAGCCGTGGCAGCGCCACGCTTTCAGTGCTTCTGCTGTGACCCGAGACGAGGATGTGTCCGTCGCGCGACAGCACGACGTCGCCTGGCGCCGGCACGCCGGTGGCGTGGTCCTCGACCAGCGTCGAGCAGAGGCCGGCGACGATCGCCACGGACTCGTACCACGCGAGCACGACGCGGCGGTTGAGGATCTCGTCGACTGAGACGATCTCCAGATTCGCGTTGGTGCCCGTTCCCGATGCGTTCCCGCCGGTCTCGTGGATCTCGGTCATGCACGCCGACAGAGCAAGAAACGGCGCCGTGCAGAAGTGCACAGCCCGGGACCGTATCGCAAGCGATCATCTGGTCGGGGGCAGATGAGAGGCTGCGCCGTGCAAGACGTTGCCTCGTGCAGTGTGGGGTCCGCCTTCAGGCGGACCGTTACGATAGCGCCAACCTGACGCAGGGTCCGCTCGCCGGGTCCAAGGGGACCCGGCCTGCGCTTGTGCCGGGCCGGCAGGCGACCTACTGACGCTTCGAGGGTGGTGGCACCACAGCTGTCGGTGGCGGTGGCGCAGGACTGGTGCCTTCGACAGCGGCTGCCGCCGGCGTGACACCGAGCTGCTGCAGGACCGACGGCACGTTCAGCCCGAGCGCCTCGAGTTGCTGGAGGACGTTGAACACGATAGCCGGGCTCGTCTTCGCCAGCCGGCTGAGGCCACTGGAACCGTTGTCACCCGACCCGCCTCCCTGATCGATCACGACCAGCTTGTCGATGTTTCCGAGCGGCGCCGCCACCGCGCCGAAGACGCTCGACGACGCGTTGATGATGGCCGGCAGTTTCTCGAGCACCGTCTGCAGGCGCGCGGACTCGTTGAACTCTTTCCACGCCTCGGCCTTCCGCAGGATGGCCGCGGC
>DATMDI010000449.1:0-2278 GCA_035557875.1 Vicinamibacterales bacterium | reverse complement strand
TGTGAGGCGCTGCTGGCGGCAGGACGGCTCGAGGAGGCGGAGCGCCGGCTCGAAACGTGTGAGGAGCGGCTCGATCCGCGCCAGGCCCCGGCCAACTGGGGCGACTATCTGCGCATTCGTGCCGAGATCCACGAGCGCCACCAGCGCTACTCGAAAGCGAGCAGCGACTACGCGCAGAGCGCCAACGTGTTCGACCTGCTGGGCGAACGCTATCAGACGGCACTCAGCCAGCTCGCGCTCGGACGCCTGGCCGCACGCACCGGTGCGTATAACACGGCGCAACGCTCCCTCGATCTGGCCACCGCGGTGTTCACCAAGCTCGGAGCACAGCGCGACCTGGACGAAGCCATCGCCGCCCGTGCCCTGCTGCACCAGCGTGCCGTCGTGGCGCCGCCGGCGCCGCCGGCCGACGCCGACGAGGCGACCGTCCGCCGACTGGTCGAAGCGTCGATCCTGCCCGAACTGCTCGCTCGCGAGACGGCCACCGCGCTGCTCGAAAGCACGGACGCTGATGCGGCGGCGGTGTTCGTCACGTCTCCGCGTGGCGAGGCGAGAGTCCTGGCGTCGGCGGGCGGCGACGAATCCGTGGCCCGCGCCCTCGCCCAGGCCGCGGCACGTGGTCATCGCGAGTTCGGCGGCGCGCTGCTGTTAATGGAACCGCTCGGTAAAGACGGCGACGGCACCCGCGCCTGCGTCGTCGTGACCTCGCAGCCCAGTGACGAGTTGCGGTACCGCGTGAAGATGTTTGCGACGGTTGCCCGTCAGGGGTTTCAGCTGTGCGGCATGCGCGAACGGCCGTTGCAGTCGGCCGATGCCTCGGGTGAGCGGTCGCTCGAGCCGCTGCTGCCCGGATTCATCTGTGCGGGGGCGGCTATGAGCCGTGTCGCCGACCAGATTCAGCGCTTCAAGGGGCACGATCTCACGGTGCTGATCACCGGTGAGAGCGGCACCGGCAAGGAACTCGTCGCCCATGCGATCCACGTGGGCTCACCGCGCGGCAGCGCGACGTATCTGCCGTTCAACTGCACGACGATGACGCGCGACCTCGCCGACAGCCAGCTGTTCGGCCATCGGAGAGGCAGCTTCACCGGCGCGATTACCGATCAGCTCGGGATCATCCGGTCAGCCGTGCCGGGGACGTTGTTTCTCGACGAAGTCGGCGACTTGCCGCTGGACGTGCAACCGAAGCTGTTGCGGTTCCTGGAACAGGGCGAGATCATGCCGGTCGGCGAAACGCGTCCGATTGCGGTCGACGTGCGGGTGCTGGCGGCGACGAACGCCGACCTCGAGCAACGCGTGTCGGAAGGCAAGTTCCGCGAGGATCTGTACTACCGGCTCGCGGTGATCAGGATTCACGTGCCCTCGCTCCGCGAGCGGCGCGACGAGATTCCGCACCTGAGCACGTTCTTCCTGCGCGACGCCTGCGACAGGCTGGGCAAGGAGGACGTGCACCTCGGCTCCACCACGCTCGACCTGTTCGCACGGTACTGGTGGCCGGGCAACATCCGGCAGCTCCGCAACGAGATTCGACGGGCCGTGGCGATGGTGCCTTCAGGCGGCACCATCGAACCCGAGCACCTTTCAGCCGATCTCACGGCTCCAGCCGGGGCACCGGCCCCGAGTCCGGCCGTCGGATTCGCCGGGATGCGCGTCGAACCCGGCAAACTGGCGGACGCCGTCGAAGTGCTGGAGCGGCAGCTGATTAGTACCACCCTCGAACGAACGGGTGGCAACATCTCCGAGACGGCCCGCGTCCTCGGCCTCACCCGACGGGGCCTTCACCTGAAAATGCGCCGGCTCGGACTCGAAAGCATCGCCGCTGGATTCTGAAGCGCGTATGTTGTGCGGTTCGCCTTTAGGCGGACCGCAGCATACCGAGTAACCACGTATACAGGATGTCTGCATACCAGGTATCCAGAGTGGCCGGAATCCCGTCAACCCTCACCTTCCACTAACCGCCGAGCAGCCAAGATCTTAGCGGGTGGGCCGTGGTTTCGACCGGTCACGAAAGACACGGGCCTGCACATTGATACACCAATGCTCGAACGCCGTCGCCGGGACCTCCCCCGGCCTTCGTTGAAGGAGCCCATGGTGAATCAGCTGGCCACGCATCCTCGATCCTCCTCCCCCGCTCCCGTGGCGCGCATTGGCGAGCGGCGCAAGATCGCGCTGCCTGGACGCCTGACGTGGCGCGACGCCTCGGGCATGCTTCGTTTCGCGTCAGTGCTCACGCGCGACGTCAGCGAGGTGGATGTGTTCGTGGAATGCCAGATGCCGG
>DATMDI010000448.1:0-6777 GCA_035557875.1 Vicinamibacterales bacterium | reverse complement strand
CGCATCGCCGCCAGGGCTTCGGCGTTGCCGCCCTGATAGCGCTGCATGCCGTACGAGAAGCCGGCCTGATACGCGTGCGCGGCGTTCGGGTCGCGCGCGAACGAACCGGCCACGGTCCACGACGACAGGTCGCCCTGGGTGATGGCGCCGCGCATGCGCCATTCGCCGGTCGGCAGCGGCGCCGCGAGCGACAGGAACGCGATGCTGCGCGGCAGCACCGCGTCGGACGAGAACACATCCTGGGGCCGGTCGAAGGACGTCGTCGTCAGCAGGTTGAACTGCCCGGCGAGCGGCAGCTCGGCGAACATCGACGAGGCCAGCCGGGCCGATTCGCCGACCGCGCGGCCCAGGCCTGTCCACGGGTGGGAGACGTCGAAGTCTTCGAAGCCGGGGACACCCTGACCCTGGTTCTTCAGCACGCTGCGCCTGAGATGACGCAGGCGCCACGCCAGCTCGTCGTGCTCGTGCGTCGCACCCTCGTCGGGCTCGACCGCTGCGGTGTCCACGGGGCCGACTCCGGCCGCCAACACGGCCGGAGGGTCGGCCGCCTCGGATCGCTTCACCAGCGTGATCGGGAAATCGCCGCGCGCGCTGGTGCTGATCTGCACCAGCCGCGGCCGCGCGGGCAGGTAGCCTTGGAGGTGCGCCCGCACGATGTACGGGCCTTGCGGCAGCGTGCGGAACGTGAATCGTCCGTCACGATCCGAGACGGCGAACGCCGACTCGGATCCAATCGCCGATACGACCGCCCCCACAAGGGGACGACCGGTGCGATCGCTCACGGTGCCGGTGAGCTCGTTGGACGCGTTGGCGACCGCCTGGCGGCTCACGAGCTGCGCCTGGGGGCGGACGGCCAACTGCGCCGAAGCGGGCAGCGCGGGGACGATCAGGCAGAGCCCGACCGCTGTGGCACTGCCCAGCACGCGTCTGTGTCTCATGTCCCGTGCCCTCACAATCCCCGCACGGTGCCTTACGCCTTCACGTTACTCGAGGTGGAGCCTCGCCTACGCGGTAACGGTGAAGGCGACGTTTTGAGTCAGCGTCTTGTTGCTCGCCTTGTCGGTCACCTTGATCTCGAGCCGATAGTCGCCGGCCGGGAAGCTGGCCAACGGAATCGACAGCATGCCCGGCACCTGGTGGCCCGCGGCCACGTTGAAGTCGGGCGGCAGCGTGAGGCCGTTCAGATCCTGCGGAGCGGTCTTGTTGAAGTACTTCTCGCCCTCGGTCTGCTTCTGGTAGAACGAGTACTCCAGCACCACGTTCGGCTTGCCGCCGCCCGCATCGCCCGCGCCGTAGACGAAGAACACCAGATTGAACTCACCGGCCTTCGAGAACTTGCCATCGGCTGACGGCTCGATCTTCATCGCGCCGAACACGTTGTAGGGGTTCTCTTCGAGCTGCGCCGGCGTCAACGGCGCGGTCAGCGGCTCGACCAGGCTGGCCAGGATGGGCGTGCTCACCTTGAGCTCCGCCGCACCGTCGTAGCTCGGCACGCTGAGCTCGCGCTTGAGGAAGGCGACCTTCGGCAGCGGCTGCTTGGCCAGGTCTTTCACTTCCTTGTCGAACTTCTCTTTGATCACGATATAGGCGTCGTACTCGCCCGGCTTCAGGACGAGCGCCCGCGACATCTTGCCGGACGCCGGCACCTGCGTGAACGAGATCCGCTCCCACGGGTAGATCGGCCGGGCCGGGGCCGCGGCTGCGGCCTTCTTGTCCTTCGGGTCGGGCTCGGGCGCCACGGCGGGGGTGCCCTTCTCCACGACACGGACGTAGTACGCCACCTGCTTCGAGGCCAGCGTCTTGTCCACGATCAGCGTGAACGGAATGTAGGTCTGGCCTTCCTGCCCCTTGGTGAAGTGATTCGCCTCCCACGTCAGGGCGATATCGGCGGGCACCGGCATCTGACCTGTGCTCACGCGGTCCACGACCGCGGCCGAGACGTCGATGTCCTGCTGCTCGGCCTTCGAGCGCTTCGGCTGGTTCTTGTTCTCGTTCTGCGCCGCCATCGGCAGCGCGCCGACGACGAGTGCGAAGACGGCGGTCAACGCCAGGGCCCGGCGAATCTGCATTCCTGCCTCTCTCTGTTCCCGCCTTCTCTCAGCACTCAGGCTCAGGGGGCCTGGTCCCAGAATGGCGCTAACTGGCGAGGCGATGCCTCGCCGACCGGTGTCTGAGTGCGCCCCCTCCGGGCGGGCCTCTGGCGCCGCGCCATCAAGGGCATCGAAGGCTCGATCATAGGCACGGACTTCCGGGCAAGTCAATGAACGGGAGGGCCTAAATACGCACGGGAATTGAGTTTCTGTAGCGCTTGGGGCTCGGCGCGAGACTATGATCGAGCTTGGACGACGGGCAGGCGAGCCGATTGCCAGCCCTTGCCCCCGGAAGGTGTCGCCGCCATGGCCCTGGACGACGTTCTGGTAATCCTGCTCGCGGGAGGCGCGGGCGAACGCCTGCACCCGCTCACTGCCGAGCGGGCCAAGCCCGCCGTGTTCTTCGGCGGGCCCTACCGGATCGTCGATTTCACGCTCAGCAACTGCATCAACTCGGGCTTCCGGCGCATTTTCATCGCCACCCAGTACAAGTCGCTCTCCCTGAACCGGCACATCCGGATGGCCTGGAACGTGGTGTCGGAAGAGCTGGGCGAGTTCGTCGAGATCCTGCCGCCACAGAAGCGGGTGGGCGAGCACTGGTACCTGGGCACCGCCGACGCCGTCTTCCAGAACCTCTATTCCATCGTGCGCGAGGCCCCGAACCACATCGTGGTGCTGTCGGGCGACCACGTCTACAAGATGGACTACGCGAAGATGCTTCGGTTCCACATCGATCAGGACGCCGACGCGACGCTGGCCACCCTGGAGATACCGGTCGCCGACGGGCGCCGTTTCGGGATCATCGGCGTCGACGAGAACGATCGGGTGCGTGAATTCCAGGAAAAGCCGGTGCAGCCGCCGTGCATCCCCGGCTCGCCCGATCTGGCGCTCGCCTCGATGGGCATCTACATCTTCAAGGCCGACGTGCTGATCAAGGCGCTCGAGGACGATGCCTCGAACGTGCACAGCCAGCACGACTTCGGGAAGAACATCATCCCGTCGCTCATCGCTCCGAAGGCGGTGTATTCCTACCGCTTCTACGACGAGAACAAGAAGGCCGCCAAGTACTGGCGCGACATCGGCACACTCGACGCCTACTACGACGCCAACATGGACCTGTGCCAGATCAGCCCCGAGTTCAACCTCTACGACCCGGAATGGCCGCTGCGCACCTATCAGCCTCAGGCCCCGCCTGCCAAGTTCGTCTTCGCCGAGGAGGGCGTGCGCTGCGGTCAGGCGCTCGACTCCATCGTGTCCAACGGCTGCATCATTTCCGGCAGCCGCATCACCGGCAGCATTCTCTGCCCGAACGTGCGGGTGCACAGCTTCTGCGCGATCGAACGCACGATCCTCATGCCCGGCGTTCGCGTCGGGCGACACGCGCGCATCCGCCGCGCCATCATCGATCGCGACGTGCTCATCCCGCGCGGCGCGGTCATCGGCTACGACCTCGACGAAGATCGCCGGCGACATGCGGTCACTGAAGGCGGCGTCGTGGTGGTGACCGCCAACGACGAGCCGCTCATCCGTCCGGTGAGCGACGAAGCGCTGCGCCTGGAAGCGGAAGCCGACCGCAGCGGGCTGGACGCGTAAACCACGACACCGCTTTGACGAGAGGGCCGATGCAGATCACCCGGATTCATGGGCGCGAGATTCTGGACTCGCGCGGCAACCCCACAGTGGAAGTCGACGTCTGGGCTGGGAACGCGTTCGGACGAGCCGCGGTGCCATCCGGCGCCTCGACCGGCGAGCGCGAGGCGCTGGAGCTTCGCGACGGCGACAAGGGCCGGTATCTCGGCAAGGGCGTGCGCAAGGCGGTGGCCCACGTCAACGGCGAGATCGCCCAGGCCGTCACGGGGCGGTCTCTGGATCAGCGCGGGCTCGACTCGGCGCTGATTGCGCTCGACGGCACCAGCACGAAGAGCCGCCTCGGCGCCAACGCGATGCTCGGGGTGTCGATGGCTGCGGCGCGCGCCGCAGCCGCAGCGGCTGGCGTCCCGCTGTACGCGCACTTCGCCGCGCTCGCCGGCCGCGCCGGCGGCGACACGCCCTACCTCCTGCCCGTGCCGATGATGAACATCCTCAACGGCGGCGCCCACGCCGACAGCAGCGTGGACCTGCAGGAGTTCATGGTCATGCCCGTGGGCATGCCGACCTTCGCCGAGGCGCTGCGCGCCGGGGCCGAGATCTTTCATGCGCTGCGGGCCATCCTCAAGAAGGGTGGCTATTCGACCGGCGTCGGCGACGAGGGCGGGTTCGCGCCCAGCCTGAAATCGAACGTGCAGGCGCTCGACGTCGTGCTCGAGGCCGTCGGCCAAGCGGGGCTCAAAGCCGGGTCCGACATCTACCTGGCGCTCGACGTCGCGTCGAGCGAGTTCTGGGACCACGGCAAGTACGTCTTCAAGAAGTCTGGCGAGCCGACGCGTACGCCCGAGCAGATGGTCGAGATGTACGCCAGTTGGGTGCGCCAGTACCCGATCATCTCGATCGAGGACGGTGTGGCCGAGAGCGACTGGGACGGCTGGAAGGCGCTCACGGCCGCCATCGGCGATCGGGTCCAGCTCGTCGGCGATGACGTGTTCGTGACCAATCCGGAGATCCTGCAGCGCGGCATCGCCGAGAAGGTGGGCAACGCGCTGCTCGTGAAGCTCAATCAGATCGGTACCGTGACCGAAACGCTGGACGCGATTGCGATGGCGAGTGCCGCCGGTTACCGGTCGATCATCTCGCACCGGTCCGGCGAGACCGAGGACAGCACGATTGCCGACCTCGCGGTGGGCACGTCGGCCGGCCAGATCAAGACCGGCTCGGCCAGCCGCAGCGACCGCGTCGCCAAATACAACCAGCTGCTGCGCATCGAGGAAGAGCTCGGCGCCGGCGGCAAGTACGCCGGCCGGGCGGCGGTCCACCAGCTGCGCGCCGGCGGCTGATGCCGGCCCGGCCCGATCGCCCGCCCGAAGCCGGGGCCCCCGGCACGCGTTTCCCAGCGTGCTGGGGTGGCGGTGGGCGGGCAATCAGACGCTGCCCTAGCGAGACGGAGCCTGCATGCTCGTCGGTCACGGCGCAGTCTCGCTAGCAAAGGCGACGGCGCTGGCCGCCGTGACCGCCGCGGCGATCGTGTGGCTGGCGGCGGGGCTGCCCGCGGGAGCGTTCTTCAGCGGCGATTCCGGATTGAAGCTCATCGCCGCGCGAGAAGCGATCGCGCACCCCGATCGGCCGTTCGAGATCGACCTGCCTCGCATCGGTGAGCGCGCGACGCCCTTCGTCGATCCGATGGTCATCGTGCACGGCAGCCACGCCCACGCGCTGCAGTCGCCGCTCTTTCCGCCGCTCTCGGCGCCGTTCATCGCCGCGTTCGGACTGCGAGGCGCCTACGTGCTGCCGGCGCTCGCGTTCGTCGCGCTGTATTCCGTCCTCGAAGTGCTCCGGCGCCTGGCCGTGCCCGAGGCGTCGCCGCTGCTGCTGGCATGGCTGGCGATCGCGGCCAATCCCGTGCTGTTCTATGCGCTCGAATACTGGGAACACGCGCCCGCCGTGGCCCTGCTCGCCGCAGGCACGGCCGCCGTGGCGCTCGCCGCGACGCGCAGTGGCAGCAGCGGGCTGGCGGCGGCCGGTGGTGCACTGGTCGGCGCCGGTGTCCTGCTGCGGCCCGAGGGCGCATGGTACGCCGCTGGGCTTCTCGTGACCCTCGCGCGGCCGCGGTGGCTGGCGTTCGGCGCGGGCGCCGCGGCCATGGCGGTGCCGTTCGCCACCGCCAACTACCTGCACTTCGGCAATCCGATCGGCGCCCATGCCTCAGCGGTGCTGGGGCCCATCGGCGTGGGATTCGCCGAGGCGCGCTGGGCACGAGCCCACGCATGGCTGTGGCCAGCCTCGACGCTGGAGTGGTCGGGCCTGCTGCTGGTGACCGCCGCGTGGCTGTCCACACCCTGGGTGAAGGACCTGCGGGTACGGCAACTGACGGCGCTGCTCGGCATCGCGATCGTCACCGGGCTGGCGGCACAGCGGAGGATGCCAGAAGGCGCGCTCTGGCAGGGCTTCCCGCTGGCGCTGCTCGCGCTGGTGCCGGCCGCCTCTCTCTCGAGGGATGCGCGACGGCTCTACGTCCTGGCGGCCACGGCGGCCGCCGGCGTCGTCCTCACGGCCACCAATGACGGCGGCGCGCAGTGGGGTGTGCGCTACCTGCTCATCGCCGCGCCGCCGCTGCTGCTCCTCGCGGCTCGCGCGGCCACCGACGCCGCGGGAGCGGGACGCTGGCGGGCACTTCGTCTCGCCGCGGTCGGCCTCATCTGTCTCGCCGGCGCGATGACCAGCCGGGCGGCGTTCCTGGAGTTGCGCGGGACGAAGCGCAGCTACGACGGGCTGGTGACGGCCGTCGCCGCGTTCACGCCACCCGGCCGCATCGTGCTCACCAACGCGTGGTGGCTCGACCAGGTGGCGGGCAGGCTGCACGGCTCGCGCACATTTCTGTTCGTCAACTACGCCCCGGCGGCCGCGCACGCGATCGAGATCCTGGGCGCGGAGCGAATCGACGACGTGACGCTCGCGTGGACCACCGCAGGCGAGGCACCCTTTCCGCTCGAGGCGGCGCTCGACGGCACCTGCTTTCGCATCGCCACCGTCCGGGACATGCCGTTGCGCGAACTGCGGCTGGCGTCGGTGCGCTGCGATTCCAAGTGACAATAAG
>DATMDI010000447.1:0-3501 GCA_035557875.1 Vicinamibacterales bacterium | reverse complement strand
CTAAGCCGGTTTGCCAGACACTGCGCGCGGTCCGCGTTCTTGGCGGGCCGCGCTACTAGAAGTCGACGAACCGCCGCCGCTGCTCGGGCCGCGGAATCGTGCAGTGATCGAAGCGGCCGAAGAGGCGGTAGCGGTAGCGCGCGACCACGTCGTAGCCCCAGTCGAGCACCACGGTCGGCAAAAGACCGAACGCGCGCGCGGCGCTCCACGGCCAGCCGAGCGCGCGGGCTACGAAGAGCGCGGCACGCCCCTTGAGCAGGGTCTGCGCTCCGGCGGTGCCGTAGTCGCGCACCACGTAGAAGGTCGTCAGATCGTCCGGGTTGGCCCCGGCACGCTCGACGATCGCACGCCCGGTCGCGCTCTGAAGCGGCGCGAACCGGAAGAGGCCCGTGGCGTCGTGCGCCAGGACGAACTGCACCAGCCCGTCGCACAAGCCACAGAGCCCGTCGTAGAGGAAAAGGTGCCGCCCTTCTCCACGCGCAGGCGCCGGCGCGCTTGCGTTCGCCATGCTCCGATCATAGTCACTGGACGACTTCCGCGGCAGATCCCGGCACGGTCTGCTAGAATCGCTGGTACCGCCGAGTGTGGCGACAAACAAAGGCTTCTAGCGACCACGCTTCCGGCAGCGGGAGCCCCACGAGACGGTCGCGGCCGGGAGGTGCATCTATGGGAAATAGCACCGGGGGTAGTCGATAAGACTTCCTCCCGCACGACACGGAAGGGCCGGCTTCGAGCCGGCCCTTTCCGCGTACACCCTACCCGACCTACCGGCGCGCAGCGCGGCCCTACCCGCCTTACCCGCCCAACCCGCCCCACCGGCGCGGAGCGCCGGCCCTACTTGATCGCCCGATACGCCAGCCGGTCGGCGTAGAAGGAGCCGAGCCACAGTTCGTTGCCCACCTGCATCGCGATCGCGGTGCCGGTGAACGCCGGCGTCGCCGGCCCGCGCGCCAGCTCGGTCACCGCCATCGTCTTCGGATCGATCGTCACCGCCACGTAGCCGCGCGGACAGCGGATGCCCGCCTCGGTCTTCGGCGCGCCGCCGCACGCGGCCTCGTTGTCGATCATGCCCGCCGTGATCAGGCGGTTGTCGGCCGTCCAGCGCACGTTGTCGGGGCCGAAGTCCTTGAGCTGCGCCGTGCGCAGCGGCACGCCCGGCTTCGCGCGCGAATAGGCGACGATGCGCTTGGTGGTGGTGGAGACGACGTAGAACTCCTGATCGTCGGGCGACGTCTCGATGCCGTTGTTCGCTGACAGCTCGGTGCCGGGCAGCATCCGGAACGCCTTCTCGCCTGGCGCCCACGCGAACACGGCGCCGGTGTTGCGCTGGGCGAACGCGTCCTCGAACGTCTTGCCCGGCATGATCAGCACCGTGGCCACGAGCGATCGATCGCTGAACGCCGCGACGCTGTTAGCGGCCAGCCCGTCGGGCATCGGCACACAGCCCACCCACGCCGCCACGGGCGCGGCTCCGCTGGCGTCGATCTCGAACACTTCGATCGATTCGCGGCCGCCGTGGTTGGTCGCATACACCGTGTAGCGGCGGCCCCCGGCCGGTCGCAGGCTGAGTCCGTGCAGGACCATCTGCTTCGGATCGAGCGGGCCGGGACAGCTTGCGTAAGTCGTCCGATCGGGACGCGTCGCCGCGGTGCCGGCCGCATACATCGTGCGCAGCGCCTTGGCCTGCGTGTCCACCGCGCGCAATCCGCTGCCCGGCGCCATCCCGCTCGCGATCAGCCATCGCGTGTTCGGTACGGCGACCAGGTCTTCACCGTTCTGGACCCCGCACACGAACGACAGGCCGCCGGACGGCGTGCACGGTGCCGACGGCGGAGTCTGCGCGCTCACCGCCGACGGGAGTACCAGCGCGGACGCGATTGCCGCGGCCATGATGCCCTGCTTCATCGAATGCCCCCTTTGCTGCGCTGCGCATTGTGCCCCGAATGCCCTCCGGTGCGGCAACGCAGCCTCCACGCCGGCGGCCGATCGCTAGAATGCCGTGTGACCACCTACGGCCGGGGCCGCGCGGTCGCGATGCTCGTCCTCGGCGCGTGCGTCATCGGGGTGGCTCCGATCCTCGTCCGCCTGTCGGGCGCCGGACCCGCGGCCACCGGATTCTGGCGGCTGGTCTTCGCCCTGCCGCTCCTCGCGCTGCCATCGCTGCGGTCGCGCGAAGGGCTCCCGCCCCCGACGCGCTTCGCCATGCTCGCGGGCGTGGCCTTTGCGCTCGACCTCTCCTTCTGGCACTACGGCATCACCTACACGTCGGTCGCCAAGGCGAGCGTGCTGGCCAACGTCACCCCGATCGTCGTCACGGCCGCGGCATGGATCTTCCTGGCTCAGAAGCCGGCACCGCTCTTCCTGGTGGCGGTTGCCCTTTCCGTGGCGGGCGGCGCCATCATGGCCATCGCCAGGGGCACTGGCGTCACCGGTTCGAATCCGTTCCTCGGCGACGCGTTGTCGCTGCTCACGTCGGGCTGGTACGCGCTCTACTTCTTCGCGATGAGCGCCGCGCGCCGGCGTCAGGGCGCGACGCAGGTGATGTTCTGGTCCACGCTCACCGGAGTGCCGTTCCTCCTCGCGGCCGCGGCCGCCCTCCGCGAACCGCTGGTTCCGCTCACCGCCGGCGGGTGGCTCGCGTGCCTCGGCCTCGGCGCCGTGCACGCAGGCGGACAAGGGCTCATCGCCTGGGCGCTCGGCCGGCTGGGTCCCGCAACCGCGTCGGTCACCGTGCTCGTCCAGCCGGTCGTCACGACGTTCCTGGGCTGGCTCCTCTTCAACGAGCTGCTCAGCCCCTGGCAGGCGGCAGGAGCCGCGCTGGCGCTCGGCGGCGTACTGCTCGCCCAACGAGCCTCGCCGCCGCACACATAGGCCGGGGCTGAAGAGCCCGGCCCACATCTCGGTCGGTCGGTGGGACTATTACGGGTGTGGACGTCCACCTGCTCGACGGCACCTACGAACTGTTCCGCCACTTCTATGCGATGCCCTCGGCGCGCGATGCCGGCGGGCGCGAGGTGGCGGCGGTGCGCGGTGTCCTCAACTCGGTGCTCGGGATGATCAACGCCGGCGCCCGGCACGTGGCGGTGGCCACCGACCACGTCATCGAGTCGTTTCGGAACGGACTGTGGGCGGGCTACAAGACCGGCGCCGGGATCGATCCGGATCTCCTGGCGCAGTTTCCGCTGCTCGAGTCGTCGCTCGCGGCGATGGGTGTGACGGTGTGGCCGATGGTCGAGTTCGAAGCCGACGATGCCCTGGCGGCGGCGGCCGTCCGAGCGGCGGCCGATCCGCGGGTGGAGCGCGTGGTGATCTGCACCCCGGACAAGGATCTGGCACAGTGCGTCCGCGGCACGCGCATCGTGCAGCTCAATCGCCGCACGCGCACGACCATCGACGAAGCCGGCGTCGTGGCGAAGTTCGGCGTACCGCCCACCTCGATCCCCGACTATCTCGCGCTCGTCGGCGACGCCGCCGACGGCTATCCCGGCCTGCGCGGCTGGG
>DATMDI010000446.1:0-8557 GCA_035557875.1 Vicinamibacterales bacterium | reverse complement strand
GCGGACATCTACAACTTCCTCAACTCCGACGCGATCACGTCCTACAACGCCACCTTCACGCCGGACAATCCGGCGACGCCGGCCAACGAGAACCTGTGGCTCCAGCCGATGGGTCTGGTGTCGCCGCGCTTCGTCCGGATGCAGGTGGCGTTCAGTTTCTAGGAGGGGCGGATGGGGGGCCGCCTTCAGGCGGCCCTCGCCGTTCGCGTCAAGTCTGGGCCGGCTGAAGCCGGCCCCCACGTACTAGAACGTGACGCCGAGGCCGAGATACAGGCGCCGCGGCGGCGCGAAGGCGTTGCCGAACCCGAACAGCGGATTCGACTGCGCGTAAGGCAGAATGAACGGCGGCGTCGACTGGGTGCGAAGGTCGAGATATTGCTGTGCGTCGGTCGACAGTTGCGTCTGGTTGTCGAAGACGTTGAGCAGGCGCGCTTCGAGCGTGACGTTGCCACGGGCGCCGGCGATGAGCCGGTAGGTCGCCATCAGGTCGAGATTGGACCAGGTGGGGTTGCGGTGGCTGCCGGCGGGCTCGAGGTAGTTCAGCGTGCCGCCGGGGACGTCGCGAGCGCGCGCTGCCCACGGCGCGCCGCTCTGCGCGCGGAAGTAACCCGACGTCATCAGACGGCTGGTCACGGCATACGACCCGAACAGCTTGACGATGTGGGGCCGGTCCTCGAAGAGCGGCCCCATGCGGTTGGGATCCTGCACGTTGGTGCCGACTCCGTCCTGGATGAACGACGAGGTGTTGAACACGCCCGCCGCCGCGTAGTCGAGGTCGTAGTTGCCCTCGAATCGGCTCCAGGTGTAGCTCACGCTGCCGTGCCACCGGCCCGCGAACTGACGGCGCATGTCCACCGTCACCGCACGATAGGTGCGCGAAGCGTAGGCCTCCCGGCACGCCGCAAAGGCCACACACGGCAGGTTGGCGGCCACGAATCCCGCGCCCCCTGACGGCAGGTCCTCGATGAAGTTGTGCATCGTCCGCGACATCATGAACACGTCGAGGCTGACGGCGGCGCCGAGCGGCGTCGCGTAGCCGAGCACCACTTCGTCGGTGTAGATCGGCTCGATCGCCGGATCGATCAGCTTGCCGGTGGTCGACGCCAGCGGGCCGCTCGACAGCACGGCGCCGTTCATGTCGAAGATGGTCTGGGTCTGGAACTGACGGCTGGGGGCAAGGCTGCGGCCGCTCGATTTCTGGTCCATGTTGTAGTAGCGGCCCCAGTCGCCGTAGACCTTGTCACCCTTTCCCGCGCGCAGCTGGTAGCTGACGCCGACGCGCGGCTGTACCTCGTCGCCGAAGCCGAACTTCAGGAAGGTGCAGTTGTCGCCCTTCGACTCGTAGACCGCGGCGCCGCCACGGAGAGTGGCGGTGGCAGGGCAGCCGCGGCTGCCGGCGAGCTCTTGCGCGAACGTATCCCGGGTGAGGAGCACGCCGGCGTTCACCGACACGCGGTTCGACACCGTCACGTTGTCCTGCACGAAGAGCGAATAGGTGTCGCCCTGACCGATCTGGGGCGGCTGCGGCGTGAAGTAACGCGCGCGCAGGGCCGGGACACCGTTGACGCTCACCGGCGCGATCAATCCCCAGCCGTTGGCAAGGCGGTCGAGCTGCTCCTCAGCGAACTCGTAGCCGATGCCGGCCTTGAGCACATGGCTGGTCCGCGCGATGTCGAAGTACTGACCCGCGGTCGCCCGCACCTCGTGCCGGAGATAGTTCTGCACGTTGGTGAACTCGCGGCCGCCGGTGATCAGGTTGGCCTGCAAGGGGTCGGTGTATTGGCCCATTTCCGCGGGGTGGGCCGGATCGAATGGTGGCAGATACCCGAGCGACGTCACCGGGACGTCCTCGTTGATCTCGCGCGTCCGCTGGTAGCGGACGTTGAGCGAACGGTGCGGGCTGGGGAAGTAGGCCCAGTCCGCCGCGGTGATGCGGCTGCTGCGGTCGGACGTCGTCGCGGTGCTCGGCGCGTAGTCGGACGTGAGCCCATTGTTGGCGGCGTCGAACGGGTGATCGCGGTGGCTGAACGTCAGCTGATGGCTCGAGGACGGGGCGGCAGTGAGCTTGCCGAAATATTCGGGGCCCTCGCGCACTTCGTCGGGCAGCGGCGTGCCGGCCTTGTTGACGCGGTCCCACTTGACGTCCCGCTGGTAGCGGGCGGAACCGTAGAAGAAGAGCAGGTCGCGGACCATCGGGCCGCCGAAGCCGGCCGCCGGTTCGATCTGGCTGCTCAGCAGCGGATCCCGGAACGTTCCTGGCTTCAGTCCGGCGGCGGTGAGACCCGCCGGCAGCTCGTAGGCGCTCACCAGCCCCTCGGTCAGCCAATCGACGCGGCCCAGACCCGCGAAGCGGTTCGAGCCGCTCCGGCTCACGGCGTTGGCCACGGTCCCGGCGCTGCGTCCGAACTCGGCGGTGACTCCCGCCCGTGTCAGGTTCACCTCGGCGATGTCGAGCTGATTGACCTGGACCGCGAGAGTGCCGAATGCCGGACTGGTGATGTTGGCGCCGTCGAGCAGGTAGGTGTTGTCCTGGCGGCTGCCGCCGGCGGCGAGGCCCACCGCGCTGCGGTTTTCGGCCACGCCAGGCGAGAGCTGAAACAGGCCGCGGTAGGTGTGCTCGATCGGCACGCTGTTGAACTGGTTCTCGGAGAAGGTCAGGCCGGCGTCGGTGGAACGCACGTCCACCACCGGCGTGACCGCGCGCACGGTGACCGATTCGCTGACGGCGACGCCGAGGAGGACATCCACCTGGGTGTCGCGCCCGACGGCGACGACGGCAGTGCGCGTGACAGTGCCGGCGGCAGTGCCAGTCCCAGCGGGGCGCACCGCGATGGTGTATTCGCCCGGCGGCAGGTAGTCGAAGCGGTAAACGCCGTTGGCGTCGGTGACGGTGTCGCGGCCGACCGGTAGCGCAGGTCCCGCGACGTGAACCCTGGCGCCTGGCACCGGCTGTCCGTCCTGTGTGAACACCGCCCCTGACGCACTGCCCGTGTCGGCGGCGCGCGCCGCGGCGCACGACACCAGGAGGATCAGGAGTGCCGTGAACAATCGTGTACCGAGTGCGTGCATCCCCGTTCCGCGGTGCGGCCGAAACGCCGCGAATCGGATCCTAACAGTACCAAGCGTCACGCCGGTGATCGGACGGTCACTGCGGCCTCGATCGGTGTTACGATGACCGCACCGCACGCAGCTTCCAGTCTCGATGGCGAAGTCGTCCGATCCCGCGGCATCCGAATTGTTTCCGCTCGTCTACGGCGAGTTGCGCAAGGTCGCGCGCAACTATCTGGGGCGCGAACGCGCACAGCACACCCTGCAACCCACGGCCCTCGTGAACGAGGCATGGCTCCGCCTGCGCGATCAGCGCCGGGTGGACTGGCAGGGCCGCACCCACGTCCTCGCGGTCGGGGCGCAGGCCATGCGACGGGTCCTCATCGATCACGGCCGCGGGCGGCGGCGTCAGAAGCGCGGCGGCGGCGAGGCGCACGTCACGCTGCACACCTGGCTGAACGCGGTCAAAGACCAGCCGATCGAGGTCGAGGACGCGATGGCGCTCGACGCGGTGCTCACCAAGCTCGCCGTGGTGGACGAGCGTCAGGCGTCCATCGTCGAGATGCGCTATTTCGGTGGTCTGACGGTGCCGGAAGTGGCCGAGGCGCTCGGCGTCTCGGTGCGGACCGTCGAGGGGGAATGGACCCACGCCAAGGCGTGGCTCAAGCGCGAACTGTCCCGCGCCGGCGGCAAGGAATAAGAAGGGCGGTCTGAAGACCGCCCTCTACGATCAGTGGAGCCGCGCGGCCTCGCGGCGGGCCTCCGTGAGCGGTTCCAGATCCCGATCGGCCCGCCGCCACACCGTGAACAGCTGCTGGTAGTACTGCTCCGCGGCCGCGGTGTCGCCGGCGGCCACCGCGGCACGCGCTCGCCCGAGCAGCGCCATCGGGTACAACAGCGAGTCGGGCGATTCGGAACGGTGCCCGATGACGTGGTCGAACTCGGCCGCGGCCCGTGCCGGGTCCTTGCGGGCGGCGTAGATGTGCCCGCGCAGGAAGGCGGGCCACAGCTTGGCCATGGTCGCGTCTTCGTAGGGCTTCACCCGATCGAGCTGGTCGAGTGCGCCCGACAGGTTGCCCGTCCGCACCATGTAGGCGGCGGTGTCGATCGGCACCGATACGTGCAGGCGCAGGCTGGCGTTGGGAAACCGCTGGGCGATTTCGCGCGTCAGCTCCAGCGCCTGCGGGTCGCCGCACCAGCCGAGCGCGCGGGCGCTGATGTCGAGCGTCGGGGTGTCGCGGCTCCACTCGAGCGCCGCGCGCGCCGATCGACGCGCCTCGCCGCAGCGCCCGACAATCGCATGGATCTCCGCATCCTCGACCGTATACCGAGCGGCCCATTCCTTGAAATTCAGCTGCAGCGCCTGCTGGCGCGCGGCATCGACGCCGTCGTGCCCCTCCGCGAGCCGCCCATAGAATGCCGCCACTCGCGCCTCCCAGCTGGCCATGTCGAGCACGTCGCCGGTCTTGCGGGCGGCCGCGACATACGTCGCCATCCCCGCCTCGTCGTCCTGCAGCAGCGAGACGAGGTGGCCGACGCGGTACACCGCGAGGTAATCGACGCCGGCGGCGATCGACTCCGTGACGAGCGCCTTGGCCTCCGCGAGCTTGCCCTGCCGGAGCAGGTTGTCGCCGAGGTTGCCTTTCGCCGGCAGAAAGCGCGGGTCGAGCTCGTTCGCCTTGCGCAGCGCCCCCTCGGCTTCCCGGCGGAGGCCGTGGAGCTCGGCGGCCAGGCCAAGCGCGTTGAACGCGACCGTCTCGCGCGGATAGGCGGCGGTCCAGGCGCGGGTCAGATCGAGCGCCCTGCCCCAGTCCTGCATCGCGTCGCGGTAGTAGCGCCACGAGATCACGTAGCGCTCGCGCTCGCTGACGCGGTCGCGCAGGTCGAACGCGCGCTTCGAATAGATCGGCGCCAGCGCCGTCCGGTTGGTGTTGGCGTAGACGCCCGAGAGGGCGGCCTGCGCCAGCGCGAAGTCGGGGTCGAGCTCGATGGCGCGCAGCAGGTGCGGGATCGCTTCCACCTCGATCGAGGCGTTGCTGCCTCTGTCGAGCGCCAGCGCATAGGCTTGCAGCGCCTCGAGCGACGGGGTGGTGGCCTTGGGCAGCGGCACGTCGAACTGGGTCACCGACGCCAACGACTCGCCGAGCCGCTCGCGCAGGCTCGACACCGCAACGCCGAGCGACGTCAGTACATCTTCCTTGCTGCGGGCCTCGACCTGCTCGCGTGCCATGACGTCGCCGTTCTGGGCGTTGGTGGCTTCGAGCGTCAGCACGTAGTTGCGGCCCAGGCTGGCGATCGAGCCGGAAATCGTCGCCTTGAAGCGCTCGCGCACCGCGATCTCGCGGGCCACCTCGCGCGTGATCGGCGAGTCCGGCTGGCGCTCCATCAGGCGCAGGGTTTCCTGGACGCGGTTGTCCGGGAACACCTTGAGGAACGGCGACTGCTCGAGGGCGATTGCCAGCGCGACCTTGAGTGCGCCATCGAACAGCGGCTCGTTGGTGGTGTTGACGAAGTCCGCGAGGACGATGGTGTCGGAGCTGGTGAGCCCGCCCGACCCCTGTGGGGCGAGGAACCCGGCCAGCGCGGCAAGAAGCCCGAGCACGCCCGCGATCGAAATCCACCACATGCGCGTCCAGAAGGATCGCGTGGCGCCCGTCGCGATGACGCCGCGCAGCGCGTGCACCTCCTGCTCGTCGCCGGGAAGGGCGGCGGCGAAGGCGGCGGCCGATACCGGCCGCCCCGCGGGCAGACTCGACAACGCGCCGAGAATGACGTTCTCGAACGCCGGGTCGATGCCAGGCACCAGCATCGACGGCGGCACCACCTCGCCGTCACCCGGACCGCGCCGCTCCGGATGCTGGCCGGTGAGCAGCTCGTAGAGCACGACCCCCAACGCATAGAGGTCCGTCTGCGGCGAGAGCGTGGCGCCCGCGAGCCGCTGCTCGGGCGCCATGTAGCGTGGCGTCCCGGCGATGGTGCGTCCGCCTGGCGCGCCTGCCGGCACGGCGATGCCGAAGTCGGTGATGCGGACGCGGCCCTGCTGATCGACCAGCACGTTGGCCGGCTTCAGATCGCGGTGCAGCACGCCCTCGGCGTGCGCGGCCTGGAGCCCGCCGCATAGCTGCCGGGCGATTTCGACCACCCGCGCCGGCGCCAGGCGCCCGGCGTGGCGAAGTACCGACGCGAGGTCCTGCCCCTCGACCAGCTCCATCGAGAAGAAGACCTCGTCCTCCGCTTCGCCGACGTCGAACACCCGGACCACCGAGGGATGAGTGACCCGGCGGGCGAGCCGCACTTCCTGGAGCAACCGCTCCCGGCCGGCTTGGCTGGTTGACCGAATCAGCTTCAACGCCACCGGCGTTTCGAGCATCAGGTCGTCGGCGCGCCAGACGTCGCCCATGCCGCCCCGGCCGAGGCGCGTGACCATCCGGTAGCGCATGGCGAACACGAAGCCGGGGGCGAACGAGCGTGCGTCTGGGGCGGGCGGCCCAGGGGTGGGCAATCCGGTGGAGTCGAGCTCGTGAAACCGTAGCAGCGACTCGACTTCCGCGCGCAGGCCGGTATCGCCGCCGCAGGCCTCGGCCAGAAAGGCCTCGCGGTCGGGACCTTCGCGCTCGAGCGCGGCGATGAACAGGTCCTTGGCGCCCTTGTGGAGCGAATCCATGGGGATCAGCCGACACGCCGCCGTGCCGACCCGTCGAGTTTACTGGTCCGGTGCCCGTAATGCCACAGGTGGGGCCAGACCACCGGGTTAGCCGCTGGTGCCGCCCCGGGAACTGCGGGGTCTTCGCCGTTTCAGCGCTTAGGAATGCAGGACGGCGGGGATCCGAAAGGGTAGGCGAGGAAACGACGAATGTCAGGTCAGATTCGAGAGACGTCGCGGCTGATGGCATTGGCCATGATTGGCGCGGCAGCCGTGACGGCACAGATCGTCAGCGGCAAGGCTACGCGCGACGCGCTCTTCCTGACCTCCCTCGACTACACCGCGCTGCCGACGATGCTGGTTGCCACGTCGGTCTGCTCGATCCTTCTGGTCGCGCTCAACTCTCGCGCGACCCGCCGTCTGTCTCCTGCCGCGCTGGTCCCGGCGATGTTTGCCGCGAGCGGCGTGCTCTTCGTGCTCGAGTGGCTGCTGCGGCCGGCGGCGCCCGCGGCCACGGCCGTTGCCGTGTACCTGCACATCTCGTGCGCCGGACCGCTGCTGGCGTCGGGGTTCTGGCTGGTGTCCACCGAGCGGTTCGACCCGCGGACGGCGAAGCTGCGCTTTGGCCAGATCGCCGGCATGGGCACGCTGGGCGGCTTGCTCAGCGCGGTGCTGGCCGAACGGGTCGGCGCGACGCTCGGGGCGCCGGCGCTGCTCCTGGTACTGGCCGCGATCCAGTTCGCGTGCGCCGTGGTCGTACGCGCCCTGGCGACGTACTCCGGAGCCGTGGTCGGCGGGGCCGCGGCGGCTCTGGCGCGCGAGCGCGTCAGCACCACACCGCCGCAGGATCCCGCCGCGCAGCGATCGGGATTGCGGGTAGTGGCCGAGACGCCGCACCTGCGGCAGCTCGCCTACGTTGTGCTGCTCGGCACGACCAGCGCGGCGCTGCTCGACTACGTGTTCAAGGCGCGCGCCACCGAGGTGTTCGGGCGCGGCGACCAGCTGCTGCGGTTCTTCGCCGTCTACTACGCGGCCACGAGCCTGCTCACGTTTCTCGTGCAGGTCTCGTCCGCGCGGTTCGTGCTGGAACGGTGGGGCATCGCGCTCTCGGCCAGCGCACCCTCGCTCGCGCTCTTCGTCGGCACCGTGGTGAACCTGCTCGTGCCAGGCTTTGCCAGCCTCACGTTCGCGCGCGGCGCCGAATCCGTGTTTCGCGGGTCGCTCTTCCGCACCGGCTACGAGCAGTTCTACACGCCGATGCATTCCGACGACAAACGGGCGGCCAAGTCGATCATCGACGTCGGCTTCGACCGCGTCGGCGACGGCATCGGTGGCGTTCTCGTCCGCCTGACGCTGGTCTTCGCGCCCGCCGTTCAGGGCTCGGCACTCCTGATGCTCGGCTTCGCCGGATCGATTGCCGCCATCGTGGCCGGCAGCCGGCTCAAGACCGGCTACATGCGCACGCTCGAGAACCGCCTGCTCGACAAGGCCGACGGCGCCGGCCTCAATGACAGCGGCGATCGTTCGAGCTCGATCGACATCGCCGCCATCCAGCGCTACCGCGTCGCGCGGCCCGGGACCGAGACGTTCGAGTCGCCAGCGTCGCCGCAGACGCCGCTGCCCCCCGACGTGCGGGACATCCTCCGGCTGCGCTCGCGCAACCGCGATCGCGTGATGCAGGTGCTGTCACGGCAGGAAGGGCTGACTCCGGCGCTCGTGCCCCACGTGATTCCGCTGCTCGCCTGGGATCACCTGGCTGAACATGCCGTCTTCGCGCTGCGCAAGGTCGCCGAAGAGCACGTGGGCGCGCTCACCGACGCGCTCATCGACCCCAATCAGGACTTCGCCGTGCGGCGGCGGCTGGTG
>DATMDI010000445.1:0-8408 GCA_035557875.1 Vicinamibacterales bacterium | reverse complement strand
ATTGGCGTTCTCGGTGAGGTCGCGCAGGTGCAGGCTGTTATCGAGCATCGCCAGCCGGCGGCGATCCGCTTCACACTCGACGCGCATCACCGGCGTGGCCGGGGAGCCCTGCGCCGAGCCGCGATCACCAAACCGGCGCAGGCGGTCCGACCGGGAGCTTCGGTCGTCGTCGGCCTCGCCGAGCGTGCGGCTCGGCGTGAAGAGCTGCCAGCCATCGCTCACCGTCAGGATCGTCTTCCGTTCCTCGCGCAGCGCCGCCAGATGGGCTACGAGATCGTCGAGCGCGTCGAACGTGGTCTCCTCGCGCCACCGTGCCTTCATCTCCGCGCCGCGAGCCCGATCGGCGGCGCGAGAGGAGTCGAAGCACTGGTCGTAGAGCACCTCTTTCGAGCCTGGCGGACGGCGGCGGCCGCGGCGGGCCCAGCCCCAGTCCGCCTGCATCAGGTCGGACAGCACTTCCGCCTTGCGCCGGAAGACGAGATCCCCCGCCGCCAGTTCCGGTGTCGTGAGGCCTACGAGATCGTCGCGGTCGAGCAGCCGATCGAGCAGCCGGACGAGCGGCAGACGGGCCGTCGTCTCGTCCTCGATGGTGGTGTGATGGGTGTCCAGGAACACGACGAACACCCGCGACCGCGGGCTCCCGGGCGCGACCGCCACACGCTCGAACGAGTCGATCGTCTGGGGGACGCCGTCTTCGAGCAGCTGCAGCTCGTCCTGACGCAGATCATCAACGGGCACGCCGTCGCGGACGGCGTACAGATCTACGCGAAGTGCGTTGGCGGGCGGGGCCTGCGATGCGATGGGAGCCGCAAGCGCAGCAACCGCGACGGCGACGAGGACGCCGAACCTCACTGGGGCGGGCATGCACCCTCGAACGAACAGAACGCTGGCCTGTCGAGTGTAGCGCAACTAGCCCACGACGGCTGGACGGCCGGGATCGAGGCCGCGTGCGAACCGACCGCGAATGGCGCGAACCAGCGCCGCCGCGCAAGCGGCGATGAGCAGGGCCAGAACGGCGACGACCGTCAGGGCGGCTACCGGGTAGCTGAGCGCGAGCAGGCCAAGGCCGATGACGAAGCCGTCTTCGGCCAGGCTCACGAGCCAATTCGACACCGGTTCGGGACTGGTGTTGACCACCGCCCGGGTGCCGGCCTTCGTCAAGTGACTCCCGGCCGCCAGCGTGCCTCCAGCGAGCGCGGCCAGCCCCTGCACGGCCGGCGACGCGTCGCCCAGGCTCGCCACCGCGATCAGGGCGCCGCCGAGCGGCCGAATCGCCGTGTGCAGGACGTCCCACAGCGTGTCTACATACGGGATCTTGTCGGCGAAGAACTCGACCGCGTAGAGCGCCAGAGCCGCGCCGATGACCCAGGGGTTGTCGAAGACCGCGAACTGCGGCGGCAGGTCCACCCAGGCGAATCGAGCGGCGAGCCCCAGCATCGCCACCGTGGCGTAGAGGTTGACGCCGGCCGCGAACGAGAACGCCGCCGTACGGCCAAGTACAGCAATCAATTCCATGCGGAGCCCTGGTCGAGCAGGCCCTGCACGGCGGCCCGCACGCGCTCGATGAGCACGTCGCGATCGTCGACAGTGAGGCCGTCGGTCGGCACCGGCTGACCGATTCGAACCGTCACCCGCACCGGCCGCACGATGGCGCTGCCCTTCCGCATCGAGGCGCGGCCGCCGCTGACCGCGACGGGCACCACCGGGGCACTCGCCTGAAGCGCCATGATGAAGCCGCCCTTCTTGAACGGCAGCAGCTCGCCGGTGCGGCTCCGCGTGCCTTCGGGAAAGATGAGGAACGAGTTGCCTCGCCCAAGGGATGCGACTGCCGCATCCACTGACGCGAACGCCTTGCGCCGGTCGGTCCGGTCTACGGCGACGAACCCGCCGATGTCGAACGCCGTCCCCATCAACGGCACGCGGTGGAGCTCGGCCTTATAGAGCACGTGCAGCATCGGATCCAACCCCTGGAAGAGCACGGCCGGGTCCACGTTGCTTTCGTGGTTGGAGCAATAGACGACGGCCCGATCCGGAACGTTCTCCCGGCCGACGATACGGTAGCGGATGCCCGCCAGCCGCAGAGCCAGCCCCACGCCGCCGTGGCCGACGGCATACATCAGCCGCTTCGACCCCGACAGCCGTGCCAGCACCAGCGCCGCGGGGCCGACGAGCACGATGTAGAGGACGATCGCGACGTAGGTGACGAGCGACCGGATCGCCGCAACGGCTGTGTGCATCTGCGAACGTGAAGGCGGGGACGGACGTACGAGAAAAAGGCCCGGACATCGCTGTCCGGGCCCTGAGCATAACAAACGCGGCGCGGCCTATATCCCGAGGATGCCCGGAGGGCGCGGGGTGCGCCGCCAGTCCTGAACTACGACGCGCGCGCCGCCGTGCGGCGGCCCGCTGCCACGAGGGGCGGCACCGTAGCGGCCTTCACCGGCTTGGTGACCTTGGCTTTGGCCTGCGTCCGGTTGATGTTGCGCACTTTCGTCGTGAAGCACTTCTCGAGCGCCTGATCGACCTGCTCCTCCACTTCGAGCGCCTTCTGGCGCATCACTTCCGACACCTCGGAGATGATGAGCGCCTTGGCACGGTCGAGCATGCGCTTCTCGCGAAACGACAGACTCTTCGACTTGCTCAGGAAGGTGAGGCTCTTGAGGACGTCGGCCATGTCGTAGATCGAACCGGTCCGCATCTTGTCGGAGTTGTCCTTGAAGCGGCCCTTCCAGTTCTGGTGGTTATCGATCTTGCCGTCCCCGAGCAGCGAGAACAGTCGTTCGACTTCCGCGTCCTCGATGGCCTTGCGCAGGCCGACGCCGTCGACGTTGGCGACCGGTACGAGCACCGTCGTGTCGTTCGCAACGATCCGCAGGTGGAAGAACCCACAGGTCGTTCCCAGAATGGTTTTTTCTTCGATTCGTTCTACGATGCCGAGCCCATGGTTGGGGTAAATGACCTTGTCTCCGACCTGGAATGTCACGTGTCCCTCGTTCAGGTAGGTGGTAGTGGACTCGTTTTGGTGAGTGGAAAGCCTTACGAGTATAGCGCATCGCGCGCGGCTCGACAACGGGAAAATCCCAAAAATGGGCGTGTTTCAGCCGTTTTTTGTCAACTCTTCCGGATGCCCGAAGGGCCCGGGCCCCGCCTGGGCTCCGCCGCCGTTGAGACCGTTAAGTCCCACGCCGACCACGACTTGAAAGTCCATCTACCGGGAGACTAGTGGGCAGGCGCCCCAGTGTCTTGGAGTGCGCTTTCCAAGTCAGGCACGCGCCATGGCGAGCTCGACGATTTCCTCGACCAGCTGGAGATAGGTGCGGCCGGCCTTGCGAGCGGCCATCGCAAACTCAGCCTTTGAGCTGAGCCAGGGATTGGGGTTCACCTCGATCACGTGGACGCGTCCATCCGGTTGGAGCCGCATGTCCACGCGGCCGTAGTCCCGCAACTCGAGCGCCTGGTAGGCGGCCACCGCGGTCTGCTGCAGCGACTGGATGGTTTCGTCGCTCAGGTCGGTGGCGATCGCGGACTTGGTGTCGCGGTAGGCCTTCGTGCCTTTGCCCCACTTCACCTCTGCGGCGGCGATTCGCGGCGTGCCATCTGGCAGCTTCGACAGATCCAGTTCCACCACCGGCAGCGCCTCGGGCTTGTCGTTGCCGATCACGCCCACGTACATCTCGCGGCCCTCGATGTACTCCTCGATCAGGACCGGCGAGTCGAAGTTGGCATGCAGCCAGTCCATGCGCTCCATCAATTCGCGAATGGAGTTGACCACGGCGCTGAACTCGATGCCGATCGAGCCGTCCTCGCGCGCCGGCTTCACGATGACGGGAAACTGCAGGTCGTGCGAGAAATCGAGACGGCCCCGGAACGACTTCGCGAACACCGGCGTGTGCACGCCGTGAAACGCGAAGATCTTCTTCGCAATCGCCTTGTCCTGCGCCAGCATCAGCCCGTGGGTGCCCGAGCCGCTGTAGCGCTTGCCGATCAGTTCGAGAAAGCCGGCGATCTTGAAGTCGGCGGTGTCGTCGTCGGCAAACGACTCGGTGAGGTTGAAGACCAGATCGCACTCGAGGCGCGCCAGCGCCAGCAGGCTCTTCGGCGTGCCGTCCAATTCGTGCTTCACGGCCTCGTGCCCTAACTTGATCAGGGCCTCCGCCACTTCGTCCTCGACTTCCTTCTTGTCGAGGGTGCGCGTGACCGGCGCCTTGTCGGTGGAGGGGCCCTGCTCGGCCTCCTCGTCCACGAGCACGCGGTCGTAGAGAACGACGATATTCAATCTGCTCATCTAGTCGAATTGCCCTCGCGTGAGAAAGTTCATGGCGAGCGTCGTGGCCAGCGCCGTGACTTCCACCAGGTAGCGCGGCTCCTCCCCCACTTCTCCCCAGAGCCGCATGCGCTCGCAGGTGCGGCACACCGAGTCGATCAGCCCCTTCACCACGGGCCGCCGGACCCCGGTCCAGTACGTGATCTTCTCGACCAGTTCGTGGGTGTATCTCCTCACGATATCGGCCGCAGGTTTGGATTCCTTTCGCCTCCGGGACAGAAAGATCTGCGCCAGATGCGAGTCGAGCGCGATGTCGATGCGGGCCTGGCGCTCCTGGGCGGCCTGCTCGTAGAACTGTTCGACCGTCACCCCGATGTCGTCGGGCGTGATATCCACCTCGCCGGTCTTGACGATCGGCTCGACCGTCGCCAGCGTCCTGGCCGTGCGATCGACGTAGCGGAGCTTCTTGATGGCCGGCCATCCCTTGTACTGCCGGCGCCACGGGCTGCGCGGCGTGAGCCAGACGGCGAAAGTTTCGGCAAAGTCCTCGTCCGGATGCTTTTGCGCGTACCAGCCCTCGATGTGCCGGACGTACTTCTTGCTGAACGGCACCGGACGGTATTCCTCGCGGTAGGGCCGGAAGAACGATCCGAACAGCTCGCGCCACTGCGGGGTGGTGTAGAGGCGATAGGCGTAGTTGAACACGTGCCCCGACTCGTGGCGCATGTACATCATGATCTGGCGCTCGCTCTCGAGCGCATCCACCGCCTTCTCGAGGCTCCGCAGCTTGGGATCCGCCAGGTAGAAGGGGATGCCGAGCACAGGCTGCTGATCCGGACACCCCCATTCGTCGGTGAGGTAGCACACCGGCCTGAAGGTCTTCAGGCCGCGTCGATCGAGCTCGTGGTACAGCTGGTCGACGTACTTCTGAACCGGCGATCCTTCGACGCGCAGGCCGAGCTCGCTGACCTTCTTGCCGAGCACGCCGCGGATCTCGGGATCGAGCGTCTCGAACCTGGCCACACCGCGATTATCCTCGCATTCTGCCGCATCAGGTGAGCGGTCACGGCTTGGCTGCGCGCATATGATGAGGCCATGGCGGCGACGGACTACGAAAAACTGGGCGTCTTCTACCTGGGAAAGGAATACGACCTGGCCGCCGGCGCGCGCCGGCCCGGCCTCGTTCTCTACGACTCGAAGGACCTCGTCACGCATGCGGTGTGCGTCGGCATGACCGGCAGCGGCAAGACCGGGCTCGGGATCGGGCTCATCGAAGAAGCGGCGCTCGACGGCGTGCCGGTCCTGGCGATCGACCCTAAGGGCGACCTCGCGAACCTGCTCCTGACGTTTCCCGATCTCGCGCCGGGCGACTTCGCTCCGTGGGTCGACCCCTCGGACGCGTCGCGGCGCAGCCTCACGCCGGAGGCGTTCGCCGCGCAGCAGGCCGAGCTGTGGAAGAGCGGTCTCGCCGACTGGGACGAAGACGGCGCCCGCATCGCCCGATTGCGCGCCGCGGCCGACTTCCGGCTCTACACCCCCGGCAGCCGCGCCGGCGTGCCGCTGGCCCTGCTCAACTCGCTCAGCGCGCCGCCCGACGAGAACGCGGACGACACGCGCACGCGGATCACCACCACCGCCTCGAGCCTGCTCGCCCTCGCCGGCCTGACGGAGGTCGCGCCGCACAGCCGGGAGCAGGCGCTGATCGCCGCCATCCTCGCCGCCGCGCCCGCGCGCGGGCCCGGGTCTTCAGACCCGGCCGACCTCCCCTGGCTCGTCGGCGCGATTCAGAAGCCGCCCTTCGACAAGATCGGGGTGCTCGACCTCGAGACCTTCTACCCGGCGAAGGATCGCCAGGACCTGGCGCTGCGCTTCAACAGCGTGCTCGCCACGCCTGGCTTCGACGTCTGGCTCGACGGCGACCCGCTCGACATCGGCGCCATGCTGTACACGCCGGCGGGCAAGCCGCGCGTCGCCATCGTGTCGATTGCCCACCTCAGCGACAGCGAACGCATGCTGGTGGTGTCGCTGCTCCTCAGTGCCCTGCTGGAGTGGACGCGGAAACAAGGGGGCACGAGCTCTCTGCGGGCAATGCTCTACATGGACGAGGTGTTCGGCTATCTGCCCCCGGTGGCCACCCCGCCCTCCAAGGCACCCTTGCTCACCCTGCTCAAGCAGGCCCGGGCGTTTGGCGTGGGCGTCGTGCTGGCAACGCAGAATCCGGTCGATCTCGATTACAAGGCGCTGTCGAACACCGGCACCTGGTTCCTGGGCAAGCTGCAGACCGAGCGGGACAAGGCGCGCGTGCTCGACGGCCTCGAGGGTGTGACCTCGGGTCTCGACCGCAAGGAACTGGACGCGACGCTCTCGGGCCTGAAGAGCCGCGTCTTCCTCATGCACAACGTACACGAGAGCGCGCCCGTGGTGTTCGAAACGCGATGGACGCTCTCCTACTTACGCGGCCCGATGGGCCGCGAGGAGTTGAAGAGGGCGTCGGGCACCGGCGCCAGCGTCGCCACGCCGTCGGCCGCCACGACCAACGGCACCCCACCCTCCGCACGTGCGCCCGGGTCTTCAGACCCGCCCGTCGTACGTGGGCGCGGGTCTTTAGACCCGGGCGATTCCGCACGTGGGGCCGCCCGTTCGAAGCCGGTACTCCCGGCCAACATCCCCGAGTACTTTCTCAGAGCCACCGCCGCTTCCGCGTGGCGCGGAGTGCTCTACGGTGCGGCACGCATCCACTACGCCGACGCCAAACTCGGCATCGACACGGTGCAGGACCTGCACGTCACCGCGCCGTTCACTGACGGCGCGGTACCCGTGGACTGGGAGAACGCCGAGCCGGCCGCCGAACGCCCGGAAGACCTGGTGCCGGAAGGGTCCGGCGGCTCGTTCCTGCCGCTGCCATCCGCGGCGCTCGACGCCAGGAAGTACACCGCGTGGACGAAGGACTTCGGTCAATGGGTGATGCGAGCCGAGCGGCTGGCGCTCTTCTCCGCACCGGCGGTGAAGCTCGTCTCGCGCGCCGGCGAGAGCGAGCGCGATTTCCGCCTGCGCCTGCATCAGGCGGCGCGGGAGTCGCGAGACGCGGCCGTCGACAAGCTGCGCTCCAGCTACGCGCCGAAGGTGGCGCGGCTGACGCAGCGGGTCGAAACCGCCGGGCAGGGCGTGGCACGCGAGGAGGATCAAGCGTCGCAGCAGAAGACGCAGACGATGGTCTCGTTCGGGGCCACTGTGCTCGGCGCGCTGCTCGGCCGGAAAGCGGTGAGCGCCTCCACGCTCGGCCGCGCCACCACCGCGGTGCGGGGCGTCGGCCGGTCGGTCAAGGAGACGCAGGACGTGGGCCGCGCCAGGGAGAAACTGGCCGCCGCCCAAGAGGAGCTGAAGGCGCTGGAGAACGAGCTGACCGAGGAGATTGCAGCGCTCACCGCCGGGGATGCCGGCGCGGCGGCCATCGAGACGATCGAGGTCAAGCCGAAGCGCGGCGGCGTGGACGTGCGGCTGGTGGCGCTCGCCTGGAAACCCGTGGACTGACGTGGACTGCCCTCGCTGCGGCGCCGGCATGCAGGAACAGACGCTCGACGGCCACGCCGGCCGCCCGGTCGCAATCGACCTCTGTTTGCCCTGCCAGTCGTTCTGGTTCGACGCGCACGAGAGCGTGCGGCTCACGCAGGCATCGGCGCTGGTCGCGCAGCTCCAGAAGGCCGACGCTCGCGAGCGCCAGCCAATTGACCCGGCGCTGCCGCTGGCGCTGCTGCGGGCCCGGAGGCAGGCAGAGGCCGCCTTCCGAACGAGCGACGGGTGGACTGGTCGCCGGGAGATCTCGTCGACGCGGGAATCCGGGCCGTGGCAGGCTGGCTCGAGCGGAACGCGTAGAGGATAGAGTTCGTCTCTTCTGACTAGGACGGGGCTTCAGTTCTCGTAGGGCGGGGCTTCAACCCCGCCGTTCGCGAAGGAGAGTGCACAGACGATGGGCATCATGGACTTCATCAAGGGTGAACTGCTCGAGGTCATCGAGTGGACCGACGATTCGCGCGACACGCTGTCGTGGCGGTTCCCAGACGAGGACAAGGCGATCAAGAACGGTGCCCAGCTGATCGTCCGCGAGTCGCAGGTGGCCCAGTTCGTCTACCTGGGCGAGTTCGGC
>DATMDI010000444.1:0-2251 GCA_035557875.1 Vicinamibacterales bacterium | reverse complement strand
TCCTTCTCGGCCGGGCGCTGCATGCCCTTCTCGTGGTACTCCTCCCAGATCTTCGCCCAGGGCCGGTCGTACACATTCGGGACCTTGTAGGGGATCACCGTTCCCGGGACCACCGGTTTCGCGACCCCGTCCACCGGGTAGATCGTTTGCACGCACTCGATGAACGTGAACGGTTCGCCGGTGTCGAAGCCGCTGACGCGCATGAGCGTCCGCGTCATCCGGATCGGTTCCACGAGCGCTTCGGGGTCGTAGAAGACGCCTTCGTGGTTCAGGCCGAGGAACTTGCCGGCCGCGTCGCGGTGGGGCGTGTAGATCTCGATCGTCTGCAGCTTGCTGGAGAACTCCGGGTTGCCGTGCACCTTCCAGCCCTGGATGTTCGACGTCCAGGTGATGAGGGCGTCCCCGTCCCAGAAGCCGATGGTGTCGCCGTACCAGCGCGGGACGTCCGCGCCGAGGCGCGGCACCGGGCCGTCCATGGTGAACGAGCGCCCGATGTGGATGTTGGTGATGAAGTTGTCGGCGTCGCCGGCCAGGAACTGGACGAGCGTGGGTGTCACGATCACCGAGTGGGGCTGGTTCGTGACCGCGTGGTAGTGCCAGCGCCGCATGAAACCCTCGGGCCAGCAGTACTGCGCCGGCCACTGCGGCGCGTTCGTGTGTGCGTCGTGATAAGCCTCCTGCACCATCCGCGTCTTGTACTCATCGGTGAGAAGTGAGAGCAGCGTCGGATACTGGCTCCACAGCAGCTCGGCGTACCAGTTCTGTCCGCGGTGCCACACGTAGCGCCCGCTCCAGTCGCCTGGCACCGTGGCGTACGTGTGCTGGGTCGGCCCGCCCCGGGCCTTCGCTTCGCCGAGCAGCGCCTCGTAGTGCGCCTGCGCCGTCGTGAACTTGTAGGGGCTGACCATCCCTTCGCGCGGGTAGTCCCGATCGCAGTAGCCCCATGCGGCCGAAGCGGGCGGCTTCGCCCCGATCATTCCGCCGCGCCACTGCTGCTCGAGACCGTAAGGGCTGTTGCAGCGGAAGTAGCGCTTGTCGGTCCACAGCGCGCGGTCGGCGTAGAAGTCCTTCGACGTGAAGATGTCGGTCTTCAAGGGCTCGATCGCGCCGGGGACGCCGCCGTCGCGGGCGGCGCCGAGGAACCCCTCGAGCCGATCGCCGGTCGCCGGGCCGTCGAGCGGCCCCACCAGCCAGTGTTGCTGCGGATAACCGGTGATCTCGCGTGGTGGAATCGCCTCGATGTCCTCGGTCTTTCGCCAGCTCTCCCAGGGGATGGCCGGAACCACGGGGGCGCCGCGGCCGGCGCTGGTGAATGCGGGCGCCGGCGTCTCTGCACGCGAGCACGAGATGGCCGTGGCCGCGCACAGCGCGGCAAGCGCGGCGCGAACGCTCTTCGGGGCAAGGATCTGCGGCATAGGCCGCCGATCATAGGCCGCTGGGTCGCTCGCGTCGAGACTGTTCCCCTCCTTCGCGCTTCGCGCTTCGGAGGGCAGGCCCCTTCGCGCTTCGCGCTTCGGCGCACAAGCGGTAGCATGACCGCCGGCGCCTGCGGGAGCGGGCGCCTCAAGGAGGAAACCGCCGTGCGCGCAACCCTGACCATCACCTGCCTCGTCGTCTCGTCGCTGAGCGCGGCCTACGCGCAACAGACTCCTGCGCCCGGGACGCAGAAGCCGGGCATGGCGCCGCGGCCGCCGCTGCTCTACAGCGAGACGTGGAAGCTGCCGCCGTACACCGGCGAACAGACCGACGAGAACATGCGCGTCACGCCGGCGGTGGTGACCAACCCTCGCCTCGAGATGAAGCTGTACGGGACCGACGCCGCGGTGGTGCGCGCGGCGGTGCACGAGGAGCGCATCGACCTGTGGAACGGGATGTCGTCGTCGCCGGTGGCGGTGACGCTGCGGGACCGTCGTAACTTCGTCAACCTGACGGATCCCGCCCGTTTGCGCTGGATTCTCCGCACCAACGCCATTCATCTGCTGCACCCGGTCGTGCGGTTGGCGGACGGCAGGCTCATCGTCGGCGATCGCGGGATCAGCACGCATGGCGAGTTCCTCACGGTGGAGATCGCCTTCACCAACATGCGCTGGTACGGACTGGATCCAGCCAAGGTGATCGTGCTCACCGAGGTGAGGAGCCCCGACTTGAGCAAGGTGGATGAGGTCGGCGTCGCAATGCTCCTGCCGGGCGGCGGGCATGGCATCGCCGGGTCGGCCAATCTGTCGAACGTGGACTTGTTCGCCTATCCGGT
>DATMDI010000443.1:0-2344 GCA_035557875.1 Vicinamibacterales bacterium | reverse complement strand
TGTTCGTGCAGTGCTGTCCGGTGTGTCGGCACCCGGTGACCGCGCGGCTTGAATCGCGGACGCACGAGTGGCTCCTCGAACACTTCGTCATGTTCCACTGACGCCGATGCAGCTCCTCTGTCTGACCTGCGGCACCGAGATCGACGCCGAGCCCGTCAACGCCTTCAGCGTGCTTGTGGCGACGTGCCCGCGCTCGGACGGCGAGGGCGTGCCGCCCTGCGACCTGCTCCAGGTGGCGCATCCCGCGCCGCCGCCACCCGCTCCGAAGGAGTCGTGATGCCGCAGGTTTTCTCGCACGACGACCGAAACTGCCTGCATTGTCAGACCCGGATCACGCCGCACCAGAAGGCGTACTGCTCGCGCCCGTGCTTCTACACGCACCGGCGGCTGAACTCGCGGCACTATCTGAGGGCTCGCGGTAAGGCGCGAACGCACCGAGGCATCGCGGCGCGCATCCTTGGACGGCCCGCCGGGAAGGCTGTTGTTCACCACTACGGCCGAATCACTGACAATTCACGGATCGTGCTCTGCGAGAATCAGGCGTATCACCTTCTACTGCACGCCAGGGCGCGCGTTGTTGCGGCGGGAGGCGACCCGAACCGCGAACGGCTATGCAGCGTTTGCCGTGTCCTTCGACCGATCAGTGACTTCCGCGTCGTCAAGACCGGAAAGGCCGCTGGCGTCACGATCACGACCTGCGGAAACTGCCGAACAGAGAAGCGGAGGGCGGGCCTGTGGACTTAATAGTGCTGGTTTTGATCGTCGCCGTAGTGGGTTTCATTATTTTCGCGATCACGACCTACATCCCGATGCCGCCGCACTGGGCGACCGCGATCCACGTCATTTCGCTGATCGTGCTGCTGTTGTTCCTGTTGTCGAAGTTCGTGGCGATTCCAAACGTCTTACGCTGAGAGGGCACCGATGGAACCACCGTTCAATCTCTGGGGCGCGATCACGCCGAGTGACACCGTCGATTTGCCGCGCGTGACCGGCGGCATTCTCGTCGGCAGCACCGGCAACGTCGCGGCGGTCATGCAGAACAACGTCGCGGTCACGTTCACGGCGCTCGCGGCGGGGACGTATCTGCCGATTGCCGCGCGCCGGGTCAACGCGGCGGGGACGACGGCGACCGGGCTCGTGGCGCTCTACCAGAACTAGCTAAGATGGCCGAGCTGACGGTCGCGCAGGCCTACGCCTTCGACAAGCGCCTGGGTTGGCTGTGGTTTCTCGGGGCATCCCGGCCGGTGCGATCCCGCGCCGGGGTGCGCTTCGCGCAGCCGTTCTGGTCAGTGAAGTCAGTGAAACCCGCAAAAGTGGCTCCGGGGTTCTCCTGACGCGAAATTGCGGGTTTTCGAGTAGGTTCCACAGGTAAATCGTCGAAAAGTCGACGCAGGAGCACGATTTGGCAGTTGTAGACCGTCCCACCACCACCACCGACGCGGGCGGCTGGACCGAATCGCCCGACCAGGGCACCCCCGACACCCCCGTCACCTCGCCGCAGAAGGGTACCAACGGCCTCGACGCCACCGGGCAGGCCCTGCAGCCGGAAGAGGCGACCGCGGCGAACGAGCCGCCGCGCCGACCGGACGGCCGCTTCGAGAAGAACGGCTTCCGCCGCCGCGCGGCCTCGCAGCAGGCCAGCCCCGACGACGTGCCGCGGATTCAGGAGCTGACGCGGAAGCTGCGCGAGGCCGAGCGCGAGCGCGATACCCTGCGAGGCGGTGGTGCGCCGCCGGGAGCCGCTGGGCCCGCTCGTGAGGGGGCTCCGAGTGCGAGGACCCCGGCCCCGGCAGGCGCGCCGCCCTCGCCGCAGGCGCGCCGGAACAGCCCCCCGCCGCCCCCGCCGCCCTTCAATCTCAAAGAGCCGACCTTTGAGGATTTCAAGGACAGCGCCGACCCGCTGCGCGACTACACCCGCGCGCAGGCCAAGCACGCGCAGCTCGAACAGCAGCACGACCTCGCCACGCGCTACCACCAGCAGGAAACCCAGAAATACACCGAGGCCGCGCAGCAGCAGTTCATCTCGGCGACCGAGGCGCACTGGGCGCGGATGGCCGAGGCCGGGCAGGACCCCGCGAACACCGCGCTCATCGAGCGGTTCCGCAACGACGACCGCCCGATCACGCCTGCCATCCTGCAGGCCATCGTCCGCACCGGGCAGGACAGCGCGAAGCTGACGCTGGCGCTCCTGCAGCGCGAAGGGCTACTTGAAGAATTGACGCTCGCCACCTATGATCGGCCCGCAACACCCGACCTCGTTGCGCTCGTGCAACGCCGTTTGCAGTCGTTGGGACCTCTGGCCGCGAAGACCGGATCGGCCGCTGTCCCTGTTTCACGACCCGCG
>DATMDI010000442.1:0-2549 GCA_035557875.1 Vicinamibacterales bacterium | reverse complement strand
TTTTTCGCCATCGCGGTGCCGTCCAGCGATCGGCTCTACGAACCGGGCGGCGAAGTCGAGGCCGAGAGTGTGCTCACATGGCCTCTATCGACTGGCCTCAATCTCGGCTGGCAGGCGACGCCGTTTCAGAAGCTCACGTTTCAGTATCAGTTGCGCTTCGACATCTATACTCGCGACCGGACGACCGCCGAGACGTTCCAGCCGCCGTCGAGCACGCTGACCAACGGGATCGGTGGAGCCTGGGAGTACCGGCGCGCGGGATATAGCGTCACGGCCAACGGGACCTGGTTCACCCGGAGCCGGTGGCACGACTGGGGGTCGGGAGCGGCGCCGGACGAGGACGAGCCGAGCGTGGCGGCAGCCCGCGACTACGCGAAATACAGCCTGGGCGTGTCCCGCAACTTCTTTCCGGGACCGTTTCAGAAGATTTACGTCAACGCCGGATGGTTCGGCGGCCGCGACCTCGACCGGTTCGTGCAGTACCAGTTCGGCATGTTCGACGACACGCGGATTCACGGCGTGCCTGCCTCCGGCGTGCGCTTCAGCGAGGTGGCCCTGGCGCGGGGGGCGTACTCGCTGAACGTCTTCGAGATCTACCGCCTGGACCTGTTCGTGGAGCATGCCTGGGGGCGATCGGGCGGGTCGGACGCCGCCTGGGAGCCGCTCCCGGGCGTCGGCGCGGCGGTGAACTTTCGCGCACCTCGGAATACCATCCTCAGGGCTGATGTCGGCAAGAGCTGGCTGCCCGATCGCTACAGTGGTCTCGGTTCCATGAGCTTGCAGGTGCTGATCCTCAAACCACTCCGATGACAAGCAGACATCCGGGATCGGCTGTTAGTTCTGGGCGCCGCAGGCGACCGGAGGCGTCTCCCGTATGAGGCGTCAGGTGGTGATCACTGGCATCGGGCTGGTGACGTCGCTGGGCTCCACTCGCGAAGAGTCGTGGCGGCGGATGGTGGCAGGGGAGTGCGGTGTCCGGCCGGTCACGCTGTTCGATACCGAGGGCTATCGGGCCCGCGCTGCGGGCGAGGTGGACATCGACGCCGTGGACGCGGGCTTGCCCGCCCTGCGTCTGCGCCGGCTGTCACGGGGTGATCGCATCGGCATCCGCGCCGCGATCGAGGCGGTCGAAGATGCAGGGCTGACGGACTCCACAGTCGACGGCTCGCGCGTCGGCGTCTTCCTCGGCGCCGGCACCGGCGACCTGCTGCGCAGCGAACACTTCTACCAGACCTGGCTCGAGTCGGGCATCGATCGCACCCGGCCTTCGGACGTGTGGAACCACTTTCTGAGCACTCCGGTGGACGCCATCGCAGAGCGCTTCGGGTTCGAGGGGCCGCGAGGATGCATCGTGGCCGCGTGCTCGTCGAGCACGATTGCCATCGGGCGCGGCGTCGAGGCGATCCTGTGTGGCCGGGCCGATGTCGTCCTGGCCGGCGGGACCGATGCACTCGCGCGCCTCACCTTCACCGGCTTCAACCTGTTGCGCCTGATGGATCCGGACCCGTGCCGGCCCTTCGATCGCAGCCGTGCCGGTATGAACATCGGCGAGGGCGCGGGCGTGCTGGTGCTCGAGGCTCTGGACCACGCGCGCCGGCGTGGAGCGCGCATCGACACCGAACTGGCAGGGCACGCCCTCGCCTGCGAGGCGTTTCATCCGACGGCGCCTGAGCCCGAAGGCCGCGCCGTTGCGACCGTCATCTCCCTTGCGCTGGCATCGGGAGCGATCAACGCCGACGAGGTGGATCACGTCAATGCGCACGGCACGGCCACGCCGCAGAACGATGCCGCCGAGGCGCGCGGCTTCAGGCGCGTCTTCGGCGACCGTGCCGCGAATCTGCCGGTCACGTCCGTCAAATCGATGGTCGGCCACTGTCTCGGCGCCTCCGGCGCCATCGAAGCGGCGGTGCTGGCCCTGACCGTGACGCGCGGAGTGATTCCCCCGACCATTCATCATGACGAGACGGATGCGGCGTGTCCCATCAATGTGGTGGCCAACCAGCCGCGCGAGACGCCGGTGCGTTGCGCGGTGTCCACGTCCCTCGGCTTCGGTGGCAATGATTCGGCGATTGTGATGCGCGCGCTCGGCCGGTGATATCGGCGCGGTCGCGCCGTGCCGCGAGCCACCGGAGGTGGCGGTAGCCCCGGTTTGCGGGTGCATCGTGGCGCTGATAGGATGCGCCTCCATGCGCGCAACAACCAGTGTTTCAGGCCTGCTTCTCCTGCTTCTCCTGGCCAGTTTCGCGGTGGCCGTAGCCGGACCTGCCGCGGCCCAGGCGCCGTCGGGAGAGGCCGTCTACAAGCAGAACTGCGCCGCGTGTCATGAAGGCAACCTGCCGCCGAGAACGCCACCCTCGCCGGCGCGCATGCTCCAGACCGAGGCGGGCGGTCTGCTGAGCGTGAACCTCGCTGACGGGAAGCCGCGCTGGACCGCGCCGCCGAGCGGCGACACCTGCGGCACGCGCGTCGGCTGCAACACCGGCCAGCCGGCCGCGGTGAGCGCGATGCCCGGTGTCGTCTTCTCGGGCGGGCTCGACGGACACCTGCGT
>DATMDI010000441.1:0-4535 GCA_035557875.1 Vicinamibacterales bacterium | reverse complement strand
CCGGTGGTGCGCCCCTTGGCGCTGAGGATGCCGGAGGTGACCGTCTGCCCGATGCCGAGCGGGTTGCCGATCGCCAGCACCACGTCGCCGACGCGCGCCTTGTCCGAATCGGCGAGCGGAATCGTGCGCAGCCCGGTGGCCTGCACCTTCAGTACCGCCAGGTCGCTCGGGGCGTCATCGCCCACGACCGTCGCGGTCAGGACGCGGCGGTCCGACAGCTCCACTTCCACGCGATCGGCGCCGGCCACCACGTGATGATTGGTCAGGATGTAGCCGTCGGGATTGACGATGACGCCCGAGCCGAGCCCTTCCTCGCGCGGCATCCGCGGGGCGCGTCCGCCGGACCCGCGCTCGTCGAACTCGCGCCCGAAGAACTCACGGAACCGCGGATCCGAGAACGGGAGCGCCGCCGGCGACGCCTGCGCCTTGCGGCCGACGCGGATGGTGACGACGCTGGGGGTAACCTGATCGACGACGGGGGCGTACGATGACACTCCGGCTGCTATCGCTGGCGCCGCGGGGGCTGGGGCAGAAGCTGGCGCCGCGTGGGCCGCAGCGGCGGCCTGCACTGCGGAACTGTCCCGCCACGCCGAGCCCACGGCTCCTCCGCACAGCGCGGCCGCGACGGCGACGGCGGCCGCATAGCTACGGGCTGCCCGTCGCGTGTCCAGCGGCGATGTGAAATTCGTCATATGTCTGAAACCTCCATGTCCGGTCAGACGCCGGACTCGCGGACTTGGACGGGCCTTGGGTCTGGGTGCCCTCAGGGGTGGCGCCGCCTTGCCCCGGCTGGCAACCCCCCGATGGGCCCGCCACCAAGTCTGTACACTCATGCCGTGGGTCCGCGGAGTCGCCTAATCTCGGCCGTTGCCGCCGCGGCAATCGTGCTCGTGGCGCTCGCGGCCCCCGCACGGGCGACGGAGTATTTCGTGGCCCCGGGGGGCGTGGGCAACGGCAGCGGCAGCTTTCCGTTCGGCCGCATCCAGGACGCGTTGGACGCCGCGCGGCCCGGTGACGTCATCACGGCCGCGCCGGGCACTTACGCCGAGAGTCTGTCCAGCGTCCGCGGTGGATCGCCGGACGCGCCGATTACCCTGCGAGCGGCGGTGGCCCGAACGGCCATCGTCACGCGAGCGAGCCGTATCCTGACGGTGTCCCATGCGTATCTGGTCGTGGACGGCCTCGTCCTCGACGGTCAGTACGCCCCGGACGACACCGTGCGGGTGACGAGCAGCGGCAATTTCCTCGTCCTGCGCAACACCGAAGTCCGTCGCAGCAGCAGAGACCTGATCGACATGGCCGCCCCCGTCGGCGTGCTCATCGAGGGCTCGCTGCTGCACCACGCGCTCAACGCCGCAGGCGGCCGTACCGACGCGCACGGCATCGTGGCGGGCGCGGTGCGCGACCTGACGATTCGCGACACCGAAATCCACACCTTCTCCGGCGATGGGGTGCAGGTAGACCCGGACCGGGCGGCGCCGGGCTGGGATCGGGTGACGATCGAGGGCTCGAAGATCTGGCTGGCGCCGCTGCCGGGGCCGGAGAACGGCTTCGCGGCGGGCGCCGTGCCCGGCGAGAACGCGGTGGACACCAAAGCCGCCCCGACGAATACCCGCTCGCGGATCACGGTGCGCGACACAGTGGCGTCCGGTTTCCGGGGCGGGTTCATCAACAACATGGCGGCGTTCAACTTCAAGGAGTACGTCGACGCCACCGTGGACGGCGTCACGGTGTTCGACTCGGAGATCGCCTTCCGGCTGCGCGGGCCGACCACCGGCGCGCTGGTTCTGCTCAGGAACGCCGTCGTCTACAACGTCACCACGGCGTTCCGCTACGAGGACAACATCCAGAACCTGCGCCTCTGGAACAGCACGGTGGGCCTCAACGTGTCGCGCGCGTTCCAGGCCGCGTCGGCGCCCAAGGCCACGCTCGACGTCCGCAACCTGCTGTCGATCCCCGCACTCAGCGCGGAAGCCAGCTCGGCGTCGAACCTGCGGGCGAACGCGTCGTCGTTCGTCGACGCCTCCGCCCACGACTACCATCTCGTGGCGGCTTCGCCGGCTGTCGACGGCGGTGAACGCCTGGACGACGTGACGATCGATCGGGACGGTCTCGCCCGCCCGCAGGGCAGCGGCTACGACGTGGGCGCCTACGAGCGGGCGCCGACGACAGCGCGCGGCCAGGCGCCGGCGACCGGCCCTGCCGGCACGCGATAGCGCTCCGCTGGGCTCGCGGCGCGGGCCGGTGTATCGTCGAGGCGCCGATGCGAAACCTGCTGATTGGGGTCGGGCTGGCCGGAGCGCTGGCGCTGGCGGCCTCGCCGGTGACCGTGGCCGGCATCGACGCCTGGAAGATCGTGCTCGCCGCCGCCGGTTTCGTGCTCTTCGCGACCGCGGGACGCGGCCGTTCACCCTCCTAGCGCCTACATCTTCTCGGCGAGCACCTTCAGCCACTCCTGGGCCGCGGCTGTCGGTTCGACCCTGCGCTCGACCACGATGTTCCGGGTGCTGTAGCCGATGCCGTAGATGCGCTCGTTGGCGTCGCGATCGGCGCGGATGGTCGATCCCGCAAGGCTGACGCCGGCAAAGAGGCCTCGCGACCGCGAGTAGCTGAGGATCTGCGCCTGCATCCTGTAGTCGGTGGACGCCGTGGCTTCACGTCCCACCGGACCGGCGGCCACCGACGCGTCGCCGCCGATCTTGAACGTGTTCTGCGCCAGGTTTTCGATGCCGCGCTCGTTCGTCACCACCAGCACGATGTCGGTGGCCTGGCCGCCGATCTGGAGCCCGAGGCTGCCGCCGGTGAGCGTGACGAATGCCGGCGCCGACCAGCCGGTCGCCGACCTGGCGCTCATCACACCTTTGCCGCGTTGCGCGCCGATGAGCAGGGCGCCCTTCACCGTGGACGGAATCACGACGATGGCCTGCGCCTTCTCGATGATCGCCTGCGGCACGCCCTTGTCGGGCGCCGCCAGCACTTCTTCGAGCACTCGCGCCGCCTCGGTCACGCGATCGGTTTCGGCCTGCTGCGCCAGCGCCAGCCGCGGCAGCAGCGTGAGCGCGATTGCCGCCACGGCGGCGGCACACTTCGTCGTCATGGGTCCTCCTGTGGTTCGTGATCGACGCCCGTTGCGAAGAAAGCTCGAGCGTATCACGAGCCCCAGAGGCGCTAGGAACCTAGCGTCTGCGGATCGGTGATCGTTTCTAGATCGTCGATGCGAGCCAGTGGCTTCTTGGGGTTGTTGTGGCGCCGACCGCCGACGCCGTCGGCGATTTCTACGCTGATGTGCAGCAGGTCGGTGTCGCGAATCTGACGCACCACCTCGGAATCGATCTTGTGCGCGCTGATGAGCGGCGGCTTCTTGATGCCTGCGAGGTTGTCGAGCACGTCGCTCTCGCGAATCGGCAGGCCGCAGCGCTTCGCGTTCTGGAACAGCCAGTTGAGGGCGATGCCGTTCAAGTGAACGTTCTCGTTGCCGCCGCCGACGTCGGAGTGGACGCCGCGGAACCACACCTCCTGCAACCGCTCCTCGGCGTGGCCCGTGCCGCCGAGGCGAGTGAGCGGAAAAAACAGCCGCGACTCGTCGAGCGCCATCGCGTGGTACACCTTCCGGGCGTTGGGCGGCAGGTTGAGCCGGTGCCCGGCGTTGACGTGTTCGCCCGGCAACCCGAACTGGCCGACGACGTCGAAGAGGCCGATGAAGCGCACCGAGACGCTCGTCATCTTCTGCGCGATCTCGTTGGCGAACGACAGCGCCAGCGCCGCGCCCCGGCTGAACCCGGCGATGTCTACCGTGGCGTCGCCGTGCTCGATGTTGTTCTCGAGCCGATCCATCGCCTGGCGGACCCGTCGATGCCCGCCGAGGCCGAAGGCTTCCGCGGCAGCGCGACCAATCGAAGAGCTCGCGCGCCTGCCGATGCCCTTGAGATAGAGGCTGCCGCGCGGCTTGTCCGGGTCGTCGTTCTTGTCCGGATCGATGTAGGCGTTGAAGAACTTGCACGGGTTCGAATCGCGTTCAAGCCCCTCCCGATCTTCCTGCCCGGTGCCGTCGAAGACGTAAAGCGCCATGATGAACCTCGCTGTGTTGCAGAGAGACGTGCCTGAAGGGAGGGATCCTACAGAAACAACGTCTCGCGCGCCGCACTCGAACGTTACAAGCTCGTCCGTTCAGGGCGAAGGCGAAGGCCGCACGACCGCAAAGACCGCCACCCCCGTTCCGACGCCTCCGTACTGCGGCCTGATCGACGGCGGTACCAGCGCCGCCGAAAGAGCGCCGCCGACGCCCAGTTGCAGGTGGTCGTGCGGCGAGAGGAATCGCGTGTAGCCGCCCTGAATCTTGCCGACGGTGAGGATGGCGTTGGGCTGCTCGTGAATGTGCAGCGCGTGCGACGGTTTGCCGTTGATCTCCCCCCGCGCGAACACCACGTCGCGCGCCGTCAGCCACAGGCTGCCCTCGAGCAGCGCCGCGTGCGTGCGTTGCCCGCGTTCGAGGTTGCTGCCCCAGGCCAGCATGGCCGCCAGCGTCCGGCCGGCCC
>DATMDI010000440.1:0-9610 GCA_035557875.1 Vicinamibacterales bacterium | reverse complement strand
CCGGACATGATGATGACCAGGCCGCTGGCTGCCACCGGCGTCAGGCGGGGCTGAATCCGGGTGAGCCAGGGGAGAATCAGGCCGATGGCACCGGTGACCTCGGCGACGCCGATGAAGCGCAGGAACCAGCCCGGCAGCGCGACCGGCCCGGCCATCGCTTCGATCGGCAGGATGAGCTTCATCGAACCGGCAAACAGGAACAAAGCGGCCAGCAACCCCTGGATGACCCACAGCGTGCCATTGCGTCGCATCATCATGTCCTCCTGACCAGACGTCGATCCGCGCGCGCGAAGATCGACACGCGCTCGGTCAGGACAGGTGGGACTGGTAGGACAGGTAGGACTGGTGGGTTTCGTAGGGGCAGGTCTTTAGACCTGCCCGGGCAGGCGGGTCTGAAGACCCGCCTCTACGTACGTGGGGCCGGGTCTTCAGACCCGGCCGGAGGGACCGGATGAAATTCGTGGCGTTGGTCTACCTCGAGGACGAGAAGCTCCGGGCGGTGCCCGACAGCGAGTGCATGGACTGTGGCAACGGCTTCCGGGCGGCCGGCAAGCTGGTCGCGGCGGAGGCGTTGCAGCCGATCGCCACCGCCAAGACGGTCCGCGTCCGCCAGGGTGCGGTGCGCGTCGTGGACGGGCCGTTTGCCGAGACCAAGGAACTGCTGGCCGGCTTCTATCTGCTCGAGGCGAAAGACATGGAGGAGGCGCTGGCGATGGCGGCCAAGATTCCGCCCGCGCGCGAGGGCAGCATCGAGGTGCGGCCGGTGAGGCAGCTGGACGTGTGAGCCACAGCCGGGAGCCGGAAGCCGGGAGCCGTCAGATCTCTTCGAACACTCCCGCCTCTTTGTTCTTCCGCACCCGGTCCCAAACGAAGTGGCGGCCGTTCATCGCGATGTAGACGCCGGGCGGCAGCGCCTGGGCGAACGACAGTGCGCTCCCGAGGTTGAACAAGCCGTCGGAGCTGCCGAACGCGTACGGCACCATCGCTCCGGTCAGGATGATGGTCTTGCCCGGCACGCCGGCGGCCAGTGCGGCCGCGGTCTCGACCATGGTGTCGGTGCCGTGCGTCACGACGATGCGAGATTCCTTGCAGGTGAGGCAGTTGCGGACGATGACGGCGCGGTCGTCCGCGGTCATCGCCAGGCTGTCCACCATCATCAGCGTCCGCACCGACACGTCCACCTCGCAGCGCCCCAGCCGCAGCATCTCCGGCAGATGGGTGTCGCCGAACGTGAGCGTGCCGCCGATCTCGTCGTAGTCCTTGTCGAACGTGCCGCCGGTGACGAAGACGCGAATCTTCATGCGCGCGCTCCCCGAATGCCGCGTTCGATCAGGCTGACCAGGGTGCCGGCGACGATCACGGCCACCGCGCCGATCACGTTGTGCCAGAGAAACGCCACGTTGGTGTAGGCGGCGGCCCACGCCACCGAGCCCATGCCGGCAATCAGTCCGATGAAAGCGCCGTTGGCGGTGGCGCCCTTCCAGCCGATCGCCAGCATGAAGACGCCGAGGATCGATCCGTAGAAGAACGACCCGAACCGGTTCACGACCTCGATGAACGAGCCGAGCTCGGCGGCCCACACCGCCACTGCGCTCGCGAACAGCCCCCAGAAGCCGGTGGCGATCCGCGACATGCGCAGGACGCTCGCGTCGTCGCCGTCGGGGCGCCAGAATCGCCGGTAGAAGTCGATGATCGTCGCGGTCGAGAGCGCGGCCAGCTCCGCCGAAATCGTGCTCATCGCCGCCGCGAAGATCGCGGCGATCAGCAGCCCCGGCAGCGCTACCGGCATGTGCGTGACGATGAAGGTCGGGAACACGTAGTTCACGTCGGTGTAGGCCCGATCGCCGGTGGCGCCGCGCACGAGCGCCAGCGCCTCGCCGCGCAGCGCCTTCACCTCGGCGTCGCGAGCTACGAACTGCTGACGCGCGGCCTCCCGCTGCGCGGGGTTGGCGCTGCCGGCGTCGCGCACGGCGACGCTGGCCGCCGCGGCGCGCGACGCGGTGGCGCCCTCGAACCGGCGTTCGAGCTCGGCATACTCGGCCGCCCGCGGGCCCTGGCGCAGCTCGCGCTCGTGGACGCGGTTGAAGAGCATCGGCGTCGGAGCGAAGACGTAGAACAGGAACATCAGCACGCCGACGAGCAGCACCAGCGCCTGGAGCGGGATCTTCCAATACGCGCTCATGAGCAGCGAGCCGCGCGCTTCGTCCACGCTGGCGGTGGTGAGATAGCGCTGCACCTGGCTCTGGTCGGTGCCGAAGTACGAGCAGAACAGGAAGAGCGCGGCGATCGTGCCCGACCAGAAGGTGTACTGATTGCTCAGATCGAAGCTGAAGTCGAACGTCTGCATGCGGCCGGTGGCGCCGGCCAGCTTCAACGCCTCGATCACGCCAACGTCTTCGGGCAGCCCGAGCACCAGCACCACCACGGCGGCGATCAGGCCGAACACGATCAGCACCATCTGCTTCACGTCGGTCCAGGTCACCGCCTGCACGCCGCCGAACATGGTGTAGACCGCGGTCGGCAGCGCAATCAGCAGCACCGTCGCCGTGACGCTGAATCCCATCACCACCGCCAGCACCACCGCGGGAGCCGAGATGACCACGCCGAGCGACATGCTGCGGGACAGCAGGAACAGCAGGCTGGTGAACGCGCGCGTCTTGGCGTCGAAGCGGCGCTCGAGGTACTCGTACGCGGTGTAGATCCTGGCGTTGTGGAAGAACGGGACGAGCGTGACCGACAGCACGATCATCGCCACCGGCAGTGCGTAGTAGAACTGCAGGAAGCGCATGCCGTCGTTGAAGCCCTGGCCGGTGGTGCCGATCATGGTGATCGCGCTCAACTGCGTCGCCATCACCGACAGCCCGACCGCCCACCACGGGAGGCTCCGGCCGCCGAGGAAATAGCCCTCGAGCTCCTGGCTGCGCTTGGTGAGACGCAACCCGTCCCACACGATCCACACCAGGTAGAAACCGACGATCGTCCAGTCGATCCAGTGCATCAGGAGAAGTACTGTTGCAGCGCGTAGAGGGCGGCCAGGACGGCCACCCAGATCGCGAGTACGCGGAGATATTGTGTCGTCACCGCGCCACTACGCGCGGCCCGGATTGAGCCAGCGGCCGCGGCCGCTCTGCTGCGCGTCGTTCGCCGACGGGTTCACCTCGAGGCGCCAGGACCGCGGCGGCTCCGTGCCAAGCGTGAGCGGGAGCCGCAGCAACTGCTCGCGCCGGGCGACGAGCAGCGTCACCTTGTCCCCCGGCTTGTACTGTTCGAGACGGTTGTCGAGGCGGTCGGCGCGCACGCGGTAGTCGTCGATCGCCAGGATCTCGTCGTCGACGTTCAGTCCGGCGGCGAGCGCGGGCGTGTCGCGCCGCACCTGGCTGACCACCAGACGCCCCGCGTCGTTGCGCGTGTTGATGCCCAGCCACGGCTTGCCCGGACGTTCCGCGGGCACCGCGACGGAGCGGAAGCGCAGGCCGAGCGTCTCGAGCGCCTCCTTGTAATCGAGCTCGTCGGTGCCGGTCACGGCCTGGTCCCAGAACGCCTTCAGGCTGACGCCCGCCACCTGCTCCACGACCACGCGGAACTCGTCGGCGGTGTAGCCGCGGGTGCCCGAATACTTCTCGTAGGCAGCTTTCATGACGTCGTCGAGGCTCCGCGCGCCGTTCGTCGCCTTCCGCACCCGGGCATCGAGCAGGAGCGCCACGACTGATCCCTTGGTGTAGTAGCTGATCGACGTGTTGATCGAGTTCTCGTCCGGCCGGTAGTACTTGATCCAGGCGTCGAACGAGGCCATCTCGGCCGACTGCACCAGCCGGCCCGGCGTCGTCTGCAGCTCCTCGATCTTGTCCGAGAGCGAGTCGAGGTATTCGTCGCGCGTGATCAACCCGGCGCGGTGCAGGGTGAGGTCGGCGTAGTAGTCGGTGACGCCTTCGGCGATCCACAGGCTCCGGGTGTGATTCTCGTTCTCGTAGTCGAACGGGCCCAGTTCGACCGGCCGCAGCCGCTTGATGTTCCAGACGTGGAAGAACTCGTGGCTGGCGAGGTCGAGCCAGGCGTTGTAGGCCCGGCGCGTCCGCGTCGCCCAGCGGGTCCCCATCAACACCGACGAGTTCTTGTGCTCGAGGCCGCCGCCGCTCTCGGTCAGCAGGTTCAGGAACAGGTAGCGGTCGTAGGGCAGGAAGCCCCACATGCGCCGGTACTCGCGCACGATCGCCTCGAGATCCTTGGCGGCGCGCGCGCCGTCGAACACGCCGCCTTCGCCTTCGTTCACGAGGTAGTGCTTCTTGTCGTCCACCGTGAACTCGTACACGGCCGGGTTGCCGACCACGATCGGTGAATCCGTGAGCGTGTCGAAGTCCGGCGCGCGGTAGCGGTGGGGGCCGCCCGGCATCTCTGGCAGTGCGGTCAGCGACTTCGCCCAGCCAGCGGCGGGGGTAATCACGACCTCATGCGCTCTCGTCGTGCGATCCGCGAGAGTGAGAAACGTGGGTGCGCCGTTGACAAGCGCGAAGCCGGCTTCGATCCAGTTGGTGCGCACCGACATCTCGTGCCCGTACACGCGGTACTTCACGGTGACGGTGCTCGACCCGCCCGTGGTGACGCGCCACCGGTTCTTGTCGGACTTCAGCACGGCGAGCGCCCGGCCGTCGGGCGCAGAAGCCGAGACGCCTTCCACGTTGCGCTCGTACTCGCGCACCAGGTAGGAGCCGGGCGTCCACACCGCCATCATCAGCTCGACATCCGCGCGCCGCTCGGTGGGCACCGTGGCGGTGACCTCCATGTAGTGTGTCTGCGGCGCCGGGAAGCCGACCGTGTAGCGAATCGGCTCGGCCGGGGTCTGCGCGGTGGCGGAATCGGCGTGTGTCATGAGCAGGGCGGCGGCGAAGAGCGTCGAAATCAGCCGGTGGGCCATTAGTGAATTCTATAGGACGGGTGGGACGGGTGGGACGGGTAGGAAGGAACTCGAGAGCGCAGAAGGATACCAACCTGTCTCACCTGTCCTACCAGTCCCACCAGTCTTTTTGCTACCGGTCGCTTCCGAGCCAGGCCCGGCGGAAACGGCGGTGGGCGTCGGTGAGCGAGCGGCCGGCGTCTTCGAAGGTGACGACCTCGACCCGCGGGTCGGCCACGAGACGCAGCGTCGAGGCGACGCGCTCGCCGCCGCGTCGCGCGAACTCGATGGGCACGGCCTCGCCCGGCTTGCGCCGGCCGATCGCCTCGCGGGCCACGGCCTCACTGGTGATCGGCGTGCCGGCGATCGACAGGATCCGGTCGTCGCGCTCGAGGCCGGCGGCAAACGCCGGGCTGTCGAACGGGACGTCGGCCGCCACCCGCACGCCATCGTCCGAGACTTGCAGCTGCAGGCCGCCCGCATACGGCAGGCCCGGGTTCGACGGCCGCAGCAGCAGCCCGGCGCGCTCGAGCAGCGGCGCGTAGTCGGCCGCCTCGTGCCCCTGGATGTAGCGTGCGAAGAACTGATCGGCGAACGTGGCGTCGTCGGCCACGGTGGCCAGCACCGCCCGGGCGTCGTCGATGGTGTAAGGCCGGTCCACATAACCCGGCGTGCCGCCCGGCTTGCCGAAGCGTTCCCACATCGCCCGCATGAAGGCATCGAGGGTGGCACGGCCGCCGCTGCGCTCGCGCAGCGTCAGATCGAGGGCGAGCCCGATCGCCTTGCCCCAGGTGTAATACGAGATGAACGTGTTCTCGAAGCTGGTGCGGTCGGTCGCCGTGGCGGCGTCCACGAACGGCGCCTGCTGGCTCATCTCTTCGGCGGTGCGCACGCGACGCCCCGGGCCGTTGAGCACGGCGTCGATCGTCCGGCCCATCTCCTGCGCCAGCTCGCGTGTCGTCGTCAGGCCGGTGCGGCGCATCACGAGCGGTCCGAAGTAGCTGGTGAACCCCTCCGCCAGCCACAACTCCCCCGACATGTTGGCGTCGTCGAAGTTGAACGGCTCGAGCGATTTCGGGCGGATGCGCTCGACGTTCCAGGAGTGGAAGAACTCGTGCGACACCGTGTCGAGCAGCTCGACCCGGCTGCCGCGAATCGAACGGTCGGCCGTGATCACCGTGCTGTTGCGGTGCTCCATGCCGTCGAAGTTGCCGTGGGGCAGATAGTCCGCGAGAAACGTGTACGTGCCGCCGTCGAACAGCGCGAACTCACCGTAGACGTTGCGCGCCTCGCGCACGATCTTCTCGACGTCGCGGGCAAATGCGTCGAGCTCCGCCCCGTCGCCGCTGTGGTGCACCGCCACGCGGAAGGTCGGGGTTCTGGCGCCGTCGGCCACGGTGAAGCTGCGGAGGTCGAAGGTGCCGACCTCGGTGGGGCTGTCCATCAGGTACTGGAGGTTCGGCGCCGTGAAGGTGAACTCGTTCGCGCCGGGAAAAAGCTGCGTCGCCACGCGCCACCCGCTGCCCGCGGGGGGCTCGAACCGCACCTCGATGGCACGCCGGTCGAGCCCGACGGCCCAGAGCAGCGCCGCCGGCATGTTGATGTGGGCGTGCGTAGCGTCCACCGACAGATAGGTGCCGTCGATGCGGTCGCCGAACAGGCGGTACGACACTTCGACGGTGCCGGCGTGCCGCGGCACAGTCCACTCCTCCGGCCGCGTGCGCTGCACGGCGAGCGCGCCGCCCGCGCCGTCGGTCACCCGGAGAGCGAACATGTTCTTCGCGAACTGATGCAGCGCGTAACGCCCGGGCGAGGAGCGGCTCATGTGAAGCCGCAGCGGTCCCTGGGGCACGTCGGCGAAGACCACGGTGACGTCCATCAGCCGGTGTTCCCGCTGCGGAAACGACAGCCGATAGCTGATCGACGGAGCGGGCGCGGTCTGCGCAACGGCCAGCGCGGCGTGCAGGACGAGCGCCCACACGCAGGCGATGCCGCGTGCGAGCCGAACTGGCGCGCGCCTCATGCAGGCATGATCCCCCAGTCGGGCCGGGCTGCCAAGCGATCGCACGCAGAATGCGTGCAGCGACCACATATAATCGTGGTTTCCGGAGATTCATGAGCACAGCGAAGATCATCTACACCATCACCGACGAAGCGCCTGCGTTGGCCACCTATTCCCTGCTGCCGATCGTGCAGGGCTTCACGCGGGCGGCCGGAGTCGCCGTCGAGACCCGGGATATCTCGCTCGCGGGCCGGATCCTCGCGGCGTTCCCCGACAGCCTCAGCCCTGGACAGCGCCAGACCGACGACCTCGCGGAGCTCGGCGCGCTGGCCAAGACGCCCGAAGCCAACATCATCAAGCTGCCCAACATCAGCGCGTCGGTGCCGCAGCTCAAGGCGGCGATCAAGGAGCTGCAGCAGCAGGGCTATTCCGTGCCCGACTATCCGGAAGACCCGCAGAACGACGCCGACAAGGCGGTCAAGGTCAGGTACGCGAAGGTGCTCGGCAGCGCCGTCAACCCGGTGCTGCGCGAGGGCAACTCCGACCGCCGCGTCGCCGCCTCGGTGAAGGAGTACGCGAAGTCGCATCCGCACTCGATGGGCAAGTGGTCTCCGGAGTCGAAGTCGCACGTCTCGTCGATGAGCGGCGGCGATTTCTACGGCAGCGAGCAGGCGGCCGTCGTCGCCGAGGCGGGCGCGCTCGCCATCGAGTTCACCGACGCCGAGACCGGCGGCTCGAGCGTGCTGAAGGACGTCACGGTAGACGCCGGCGACGTGGTGGCGTCGTCGATGATGAGCCGGGCGGCGCTGCAGGAGTTCTACGCCGCGTCGATTGCCGACGCCAAAGCCAGGGGCGTGCTGCTGTCGCTGCACCTCAAGGCCACCATGATGAAGGTGTCGGACCCGATCATGTTCGGCCACGCCGTCACCGCCTATTACCAGGACGTCTTCACCAGGCACGCCGCGGTGTTCGAGTCGCTGGGCGTCGATCCCGACAACGGCATCGGCGACGTCTACGCAAAGATTCAAGCGCTTCCGGCCGATCAGAAGGCGGCGATCGAGGCGGATCTCAAGGCCGTCTATGCCACCCGGCCGCCGCTGGCGATGGTCGATTCGAGCAAGGGCATCACCAACCTGCACGTGCCGAGCGACGTGATCATCGACGCGTCGATGCCGGCAGCCATCCGCACCTCGGGCCAGATGTGGGGCGCCGACGGCAAGCTGCACGACATGAAGGCGATGATCCCGGACCGCTGTTACGCCGGAATCTACCAGGCCACCATCGACGACTGCAGGGCCCACGGCGCCTTCGACGTGCCGACGATGGGCACCGTGTCGAACGTCGGGCTGATGGCGCAGGCGGCGGAGGAATACGGCTCGCACGACAAGACGTTCGAGATTGCCAGGGCCGGCACGATGCGGGTGATCGATCGCCAGGGCCAGGCGCTCATGGAGCACGCCGTCCAGCCGGGCGACATCTGGCGTATGTGCCGTACGCGCGACCTGCCGATCCGCGACTGGGTGAAGCTGGCCGTCAGCCGCGCCCGGGCCACCGGCCACACCGCCATCTTCTGGCTCGACGAGAGCCGCGCCTACGATCGCCTCGTCATCGACAAGGCGCGCAAGTATCTCCAGGACCACGACACCAGCGGGCTCGACATCCGCATCCTGCGGCCGGTCGACGCCATCACGGCCACGCTCGAGCGGGTGCGCCGCGGCGCCGACACCATCTCGGTCACCGGCAACGTGCTGCGCGACTACCTCACCGATCTCTTCCCGATTCTCGAGCTGGGGACCAGCGCGAAGATGCTGTCGATCGTGCCGCTTCTGGCCGGCGGCGGCCTCTATGAGACCGGTGCGGGCGGCTCGGCTCCCAAGCACGTGCAGCAGCTGGTACAGGAGAACTACCTGCGCTGGGACTCGCTCGGCGAGTTCCTCGCCCTGGCGGTGTCAATCGAGGATCTCGGGCTCAAGACCGGCAACGCGCGCGCCGTCGTCGTGGCCGAGGCGCTCGATCGGGCCAACGGCCAGGTTCTCGAGCACGACAAGTCGCCGCAGCGCAAGGTCGGCGAGATCGACAATCGCGGCAGCCACTTCTACCTGGCGCTCTACTGGGCGCGCGCGCTCGCGGAGCAGTCGAAAGACCCGGTGCTCCGCATCACGTTCACACCGGTGGCGCAGCAGCTCCAGCGCGACGAAGCGGCAATCGTGGGCGAACTGGCCGCCGTGCAGGGCCGGCCCGTGGAGCTTGGCGGCTACTACCACCCCGACGCGGTGAAGACCCTCGCGGTGATGCGCCCGAGCCCGACGCTCAACGGCATCATCGACGCACTGCGGTAACAGCTGCGGCATCCCGGCGCAACAGCCGTTCGATCGGGGGCCTCACCTCGCAAGAACCGACGAACGGCGAGCCGCCACCACGGCGATTACCTGACGCAGAGATTGGTTCGCCTGGTCGCGCGCCGAGAGTAGCGGCTCAGCGACCGGCCACGTGATGGCCGCGACTGGGTCGTTCCAAGCGATGCCGATCTCGTCTGCCGGATCGTACAACTCGGTGCACTTGTACTGAACCTCTGCGACGTCGCTCGTCACACAGAATCCGTGCGCACACCCGGGCGGAACGTACAACTGCCTGAAGTTCTCGGCCGAGAGCGTGGCGGCGGTCCAACGCATGAACGTGGGCGAGTCGTGCCTCACGTCGAGCGCCACATCCCAGAT
>DATMDI010000439.1:0-13072 GCA_035557875.1 Vicinamibacterales bacterium | reverse complement strand
AACGTGAGCACCCGGACGCCCAGACGGCGGGCGGCGAGGAAGTGCCCCAGTTCGTGCACGAAGATGAGCACGCCCAGGACAAAGAGAAACGACACGAGGGTGGTCACGCCCGATACCTCAACCTGTCAATTCTAACTCGCCGGCACAGGCCTCGGCGCGGGCCCTGGCCCACCCGTCCACTCGGCGGATGAGTTCAACGGTGGAGACGGATTCGGGCTGGTGCGCGTTCATCGTCCGCTCGATCACGGTGGGAATGGACGTGAACCCGAGCCGGCCCTCCAGGAAAGACGCCACCGCCACCTCGTTGGCCGCATTGAGGACCACGGGCACGGTGCCGCCAGCCTTCAGGGCGCGGTAGGCAAGGCCCAGGCAGGGAAAGCGATCGTGCGCAGGCGCGTGAAACTCGAGCCGGCCGGCCCTGGTCAGGTCCAGGCGCGGGAGCGCCGCGTCCCAGCGTTCGGGATACGAGCACGCATACTGGATCGGCAGCCGCATGTCGGTGACGCCCAGCTGCGCGATCACCGATCCGTCGTTCAACTCCACCAGCGAGTGGACGATCGACTGCGGGTGCACCAACACCTCGATGCGCTCGGCCGGCGTGTCGAAGAGCCAGTGGGCCTCGATCACCTCCAGCCCCTTGTTCATCAGCGTGGCGGAGTCGATGGTGATCTTCCGTCCCATCTGCCACGTCGGGTGACGAAGCGCGGCCTCCGGGCCGACGTCGCGCAACTGCTCCGGCGACAGATCGCGGAACGGACCACCGGACGCAGTGAGGATCAGCCGCCGGATCTCCTCGGGCCGCCGCCCGTGGAGACACTGGTGAATCGCATTGTGCTCGCTGTCCACCGGCAGGATCGACACCCCGCGGCGCCGCGCCGCGGTCGTGACCAGTTCGCCGGCCATCACCAGGATTTCCTTGTTGGCGAGTGCGATCGTCTTGCCGGCCTCGATCGCCGCCAGCACCGCCTCGAGCGCGGCGGTGCCCGATGACGCGCACAAGACGATGTCCACCGCGGGATGAGTGGCGACCGCGATCAGCCCTTCCGGCCCGCACGTGACGACGCCGGAGTACCCGCCGGCGCCCCGAAAACGGTCCACTGCCGTGGCCGAGGCCAGCGCAACCACCGCCGGGCCGTACTGCGCCGCCTGCCCGGCCAGCAGTTCGGCGTTGTCGCCGGCAGCGAGCGCCGCGACGCGCAGGCGCGCGGGATGCGCGTCCACCACGGCGAGCGCGCTGCGGCCGATCGAGCCCGTCGATCCGAGGATCGCGAGCGTCCTCACGGCAGGCCCCGCAGATACAGGTAAAAGATCGGCGTCGCGAACAGCAGTGCGTCGATCCGATCCAGCACGCCGCCGTGGCCGGGGATCAGCGTGGAGCTGTCCTTCAACCCGGCGTGGCGCTTGAGGCTGGACTCGAACAGGTCGCCGCAGATGCCGACGGCCGCCATGGCCACGCCGAGCAGCGCCAGCGGCACGAGCGGCTCGCCGACCAGGACGCGAGGGCCGGCGAGCGCGAGAAACAGCGCCGCGCCGGCAAGGCCGCCGAGCGCGCCTTCCACGGTCTTCTTCGGACTGATCACTGGCGCGAGCAGGTGGCGGCCGAAGGCGCGGCCGGTGTAGTACTGCGCCGAATCGCTGACCACGACCGTTGCCATGAGCAGCAGCGTCACCTGCCATCCGGTGCGCGCGTGAATGGCGAACAGGAGACCGAGCGGGGCGCCGATGTAGGCGGCACCCATCACGGCCGCCGCGGCGCGGCCGATGTCGTGGCCGAAGAGCAGCACCTCGATGCCCAGCCAGGCGAGCACCGCGGCCGTCACGACTGACATGCTGACGCGGGCCGGCATGCCCAGCGCCCAGCAGGCGAGCGCGGCCATCACCACGATCAGGGCGCGGCTGGCCGGGCGCTTCACGCCGGCGAGGGCGGTGTACTCGAACGCCGCGGCGGCGGCGATCGCCGCGACGACGGCCCGCAGCGCGACGAGCGGCAGCCACACGATTGCGGCCACGGCGGCCACGGCGAGGATCACCCCGCTGACGAGGCGAATCATGTCAGCCGTTCAGCGCAGGGCCGCGCGGGCGCAGGTGCCCGCGGTGCGAGCTCATGGAGCCGTCGCGGCCGCCGGCGTCGTGATGCCGCCGTACCGCCGCTCGCGTTTCTGATAGGCAAGTACGGCGTCGATGAGGTGACGGCGCCGGAAGTCGGGCCACAACGTGTCGGTGACGTAGATCTCCGCGTAGGCAATCTGCCACAAGAGGTAGTTGCTCACGCGCATCTCGCCGCTCGTCCGGATCATCAGGTCGGGATCGGGCTGCCCGGCCGTGTAGAGGAAGCTCGCGAAACGCGACTCGTCGAGATCCTCCGGGCGCACGCCGGCTTCGATGGCGCGGCGGGCGGCATCGACGATTTCGGCGCGGCCCCCGTAGTTGAGCGCGATGTTGAACAGCATCCCGCGGTTGCTGCTGGTGCGGGCGATGGCTTCGTTGAGCTCCTTCTGGATGTCGGGCGCCAGTTCGTCGCTGCGGCCGATGAGCCGGAAGCGGATGTCGTTGCGCAGCAGCGTTCCCAGTTCCGACCGCAGGTAGCGCTTGAGCAGCATCATGAGCGTGCTGACCTCGGATACCGGGCGCTTCCAGTTCTCCACCGAGAAGGCGTACAGGGTCAGCACCTGGATGCCGAGCCGCGCCGCGCACTCCACCGTGTCGCGCACCGACTCGATGCCGGCGCGGTGTCCCTCGACGCGGGGCAGATGACGCTGCGCCGCCCACCGGCCGTTACCGTCCATGATGATCGCGACGTGCGCCGGGAGACGGTCGAAGGCGACCTGTCGCGCCAGCGCGGCGTCCGGATCCCCGGGGGGCATCCAGGCCAGCAATTCGTCAAGCGGCACGCCGGAATCCTTGAAGAGACAAGCACTTAATCATATTCCACCCGCACGAGGAAGAGCCCGTGCGGTGGCGCCGTGGCGCCAGCGGCGTGACGGTTCCTGCCCCGCAGCAGTGCTTCCATTCCGGCCGGGTCTCGCCACCCGCGGCCTACCTCGACCAGCGTCCCGACGATGGTCCGGACCATGTGGCGGAGAAAGCCGTCCCCGCTGACTTCATACGTGACGAGCGGCGCGCCATCACCGATCCGGAACCCATCCGCCGGCACCCGGGCGACAGTCGAAACCGTCAGGGTCCGCGTGGAATCCGGCACCTCGGTGCCGACGCTGCGGAACGCGGCAAAGTCGTGCCGCCCGAGCAGGCGTGCGGCGGCGTCCTGCATCGCCTCGACGTGGAGCGGCTGCGGCACGTGCCAGACGAAGGCGCGCCCGAAGGGGCTGGCGACGCCGTGATTGCCGATCACGTAACGATAGGTCTTCGACCGCGCGTCGAAGCGCGCGTGAAACCCGGCTCTGGCCTCTTTCACCTCGAGGACGCGCACGTCTTCGGGCAGGTGCGCATTGAGCGCACGGGCCAGCGTCGAGACATCATGGGTGAAGGCGACCCGGACGCTGGCCACCTGCCCCAGGGCGTGCACTCCGGCATCGGTCCGGCCCGCGCCGTGGACGGTGACGGGAGCGCCCTCGAACTTCGCGAGCGCATCCTCGAGAAGCGCCTGCACCGAGTCGCCCTCAGCCTGCCGCTGCCAGCCGACCAGCCGGGTGCCGTCGTAGGAGAGCGTCAGCTTGAGTGTGCGCATAAACACCAACGCCCGCCCGGAGGGCGGGCAATCAAGCACGCGCGAGCGAGGCGGAGCCTGATGTTTCGTCGCTCCGGGCGAAGCCTCGCTAGCCCTCAGGCGCGAGAGCCTGGCTTGATTGCCGCCGATCCGGCCGCGCAGAGCGGACACGCATCGGGCTGATACGTGGGGAAGGCCACCTGCGCCAGCGACGAGTACGGGACCGGCAGGCCCTGGTTGCCGCCGCTGCGGTCGATGATCGACCCCGCGCCCACGACGACACCTCCGGCGCCGGTGGCGACGTCGATCGTCTCCCGCGTGGAGCCTCCGGTCGTCACCACGTCCTCGATCACCAGCACGCGGTCGCCCGGCGCCAGTGCGAACCCGCGCCGCAGCACCAGCGCCTTCTCCTGGCGCTCCGCGAAGACGGCCCGCACCTCGAGCGCCCGGGCCACCTCCTGGCCGATCACGATGCCGCCGAGCGCGGGCGACATCACCACGTCGGGCCTGAGCCCACGCACCATTTCGGCCAGCGTGGCGCCAAGCGCCTCGGCTTCGGCCGGGTGCTGCAGCACCAGCGCGCTCTGGAGATACCCGGGGCTGTGCAGGCCGGAGGACAGCTTGAAGTGTCCTTCGAGGAGGGCGCCAACTCTGCGAAAAAGGTCGAGAACCTGAGCGGATGTCAAAGAAGCCATGCGAGGTTGGCTAGTATACCTAGCGAGTTGGCGCCATCCTGCGACTGGCGGCACCAACCCGCCGGTACAACATCTGCTGGCCGATAGGACAGGTATCCGGCCGCGGGTTTGCACGTCAGAACATCTGCCCGAGACGCTCCGTCTTAGGTTGCAGTCCGGAGTGACCACTGATTATGCGCAAGAGGTTTGTCTTTTCTGGGCAGTTTCCGGGCCTGGTGGCCCTGGGCCTGCTGACCGTCCTGACCATTCTTGGGACGCCGGCGTCCGTTTCCGCCCAATCCGCGCCCGGCCTGCACCTCGATCTGCGGGTCTCGCCGGCGCTGCTCGCCCAGGCGACGCCCGGGGCCCCGGCCCAGGCGGCGGGGCCGGAGGCCGCGGCGCCGCAGACCCGGCGTCTGACGATCGAGGAAGCGGTCAAGCTCGCGCTCGAGAATAACCTCGGGATCCAGATCGCCCGCTACGATCCGCAGCGGGACGACTACTCGATCGCCCAGGCCAAGGCCGCGTGGGTTCCTTCCTTCCAGAACACTTTTCAGAAGGACAGCCAGGCCTCGCCGAACAACAGCTTTCTCGCCGGCGGCATCGGCGGCAAGACGACCAACGCGAGCGTCAGCAACTCCACCGGCGTCAACCAGCTGCTGCCGAAGGGCGGCGGCAATTACAGCCTCTCCTGGGACGCGTCGCGGCTCAGCACCAACAGCACGTTCACGACGTTCTCGCCGCAGCTGCGCTCGGGGCTCTCGTTCAGCGTGCAGCAACCGCTCGTGCGCAACTTCGACATCGACTCGATGCGCCAGCAGGTCATGGTCAGCCTGAAGAACCGCGAGATCTCCGACGTGGCGCTGCGGCAGACGATCGCGACGACCATGCGCACGGTGCGCAACGCCTATTGGAACCTGGCCTACGCGACGGCGTCGCTGGGCGTGCAGCGCCAGTCGCTCGAACTGGCGCAGGAGTCGCTGCGCAACACGCGCTCGCGAGTGGAGATCGGCACCACGCCGCCCATCGACATCGTCGAGGCCGAGTCGGAAGTGGCCACGCGCGAAGAGGCCGTGATCGTGGCCGAGGCGCAGATCAAGACCTCGGAAGACAACCTGCGCGCGCTCATCTTCGATCCGGCGTCGCCGGGCTTCTGGACGATGACCATCGAAGCGATCGATCTGCCCTCGTTCCAGGCAATCACCATCGATCCCGACGCGGCGGTGCGCAGCGCGCTCGAGCGGCGGACCGACCTGCAGCGCACGGTCAAGTCGATCGAAATCGACGACGTCCAGATCAAGTTCCTGAAAAACCAGACCAAGCCCGACGTCAGCGCGTCGTTCGACTACGGCCTGAGCGGCCTCGGCGGGCTACAGTTGGTGCGCGACGTCGGGCCCTTCGGTCCCGGCTCGGGCGCGGTGGTCGGGGAGAACGGCCGCAGTTTCGCCGCCACCGTCGGCGATCTGTTCGCCAACCGCTACCCGGCGTGGACGGCGGCTTTGAACGTCACCTACCCGCTTGGCACCAGCCCGGCCGAAGCCGAGCTCGCCAGGACCCGCATCGAATACAGCCAGGCACAGACACAGCTGAAGAGCCAACGGCTCCAGGTCTCGACGCAGGTGCGCGAGGCGGCGCGGCAGGTGCAGACCAACCAGAAACGCGTCGAGACGACACGCGCGGCGCGGTCGTTTGCCGAGCGGCGCCTCGAGGCCGAGCAGCGCAAATTCCAGGCCGGCACCTCTACCAGCTTCATCGTGTTCCAGGCCCAGCGCGACCTCGCGCAGTCGCGCAACAACGAACTGCGCGCCATCCTCGACTACGCGCAGTCGGTCGTGGATCTCGAGACCGTGCAGGAAGTGCCGCTCAACGGCGGCGCCGCGCCAGCCAACTGACGTGGCACTGAGCGTGGCCGCGGGTCTTCCGCCTTCGCTCCGCTTCGGCGAGACTCGCCGTAGCCTTGGCGGAGGCGGTCAGACCCGCCTCACCGAAACGTAGAGGGCGGTCTTCAGACCGCCCTGCAGTACGTTCCGATTCCACCTGCGGCCGGGTGTTCAGACCCGGCCAATCTGATGTGGACCACGGAGTCTCGAGGCTCTCTCCAGCCTGGCCTGCGCCCGGACGTGACGAGGGTCCTCCCGCGAACCGCGGCTCGACGCGCCGAAGCGCGCTGCGATGGCAACAGTCCGCTGGCCGCGAGAATCGGACGACTCGCATCGTCCTCAAACCTCGCTGTCCCCCACAGCCTTCTCGCGCGCTTACGAGGAGCAGATCGGCGCGTCTCGAACGCGGTCGCGGGAGGACCCTCGTCACGTCCGGGCGCCATGTCCGCGTGGCTCTCGCCGAGCCCAGCTCCGGCCGAGCCGTCGGGGCAAGAGGCTTGTGCCGGCCGACTGCGAGCGCCGCGAGCGCCAGCGTCAGTTGAAAAACGACGAGTCCTCGAGGAGTTTTTCCGCGGCGTCGAGCCGGAGGCCCGGCACAAGCCTCTTGCCCCGGCGGCTCGCCGCCCTTGTACGCCGGAAGCCGGGAGCCCTGTAAGATTCCTCCGTGCCGCGCGTCACGGTGACGATCATCACCAGGAACGAGGCGGCCCACATTGGCGCGGCCATCGACAGCGCGTCGTGGGCCGACGAGATCATCGTCGTCGACTGTGGCAGCACCGACGAGACCGTCGCGCTCGCCGCCGCCAAGGGCGTGCGGGTCGAATCGCGGACGTGGACCGGCTGGATCGATCAGAAGAATTTCGCGGCGAGCCTCGCGGCCAACGACTGGATTTTCTCGCTCGACGCCGACGAGCGCATCACGCCGCCGCTCGCCGACGAGATCAAGGCACGGCTCCGCGCGGATCCGCCCGAGGCCGCCTACAAAGTGCCTCGCATCAGTTTCCATCTGGGGCGATGGATCCGCACGACCGACTTCTATCCCGACTACCAGACCCGCCTCTACGACCGGCGCGCGGCGCGGTGGAGCGGCCTCTACGTTCACGAATCGGTGACCGTGACCGGCTCGGTCGGGCGGCTGTCGCAGGAGTTGCAGCACTACTCCTACGACGATTTGAGCGATCACCTCGACCGCATCAACGCCTACTCCACGCTCGCGGCGCGCCAGATGTACGAGCGCGGCCGCCGGGCGCGTGCGTTCGATCTCCTGCTGCAAGCGCCGGCGGCGTTCCTGCGCAACTACATCCTGCGGCGCGGTGTGCTCGATGGCTCGGTCGGACTCGTGCTGTCGATCGTCAACGCGTATTCGGTGTTCCTGAAGTTCGCCAAGCTGTGGGAACTGCAGCGCACGGTGAACGCGGCCCGCGAGCACGAAGCGACGCACGGCGGCTAGCGCATGTTCTCGCTGCACATCGACACCGCACGATCGTGGCGCGGCGGCCAGAGCCAGGTCAGGTACACGGTGATCGGGCTGCGCCTGCTCGACCAGCGGGCGGCGCTCGTCGCCCATCCCGAGGGCGCGTTGTTCAAGCGCATGTCCGAGGGGCTCGATCTGATTCCGTTGGCCCCGATGCACGAAATCGACCTGGCGGCCGCGTGGCGGCTGTCGCGCGTCATCCGGCAGCTCAGGCCCGACATCGTGCAGGCCCACGATCCCCACGCCGTGGCCATGGCCGCGACGGCGCTCTCGATCTCGTCGCCGAAGCCCAGGCCGCCGCTCGTCGCGTCGCGCCGGGTCGAGTTCCGCATCGCGCACAACTCGTTCTCGCGCTGGAAGTACAGTCAGGTGGACTGCTTCATCGCCAACTCCGAGGCGATCCGCAACCGCCTCGTCGCCGACGGCATCCCGCGCGCGAAGACGACGGTCGTCAACGAGGGCGTGGACGTCGAGCGCATCGTCGAGATGCCGGCGGCCAACGTCCATGCCGAGCTCTATCTGCCGACGCACGCCCCGGTGGTCGGCAACGTCGCGGCGCTCGTGCCGCACAAGGGCCAGCAGCACCTGATCGACGCCGCGGCGATCGTGGTGAAGCAGGTACCCGACGTCCGGTTCGTCATCCTCGGTGAGGGCGAGCTTCGCGAAAAGCTGGAACGGCAGATCAAGGAGAAGCACCTCGAGCGCCACGTGTTCCTCGCCGGCTTTCGAGCCAACGCGCTCGAGCTCACGAAGAGCTTCGACATCTTCACCATGAGCTCGGTGAGCGAGGGCATGTGCACGGCGCTCGTCGATGCCATGGCGGCGTCCAAGCCGGCGGTTGCGACTGCCGCTGGCGGCATTCCCGAAGTGCTCGAGGACGGCGTCACCGGCTTCCTCACGCAACCCAGAGATCACGCGACGATGGCCGAGAAGCTGGTGGTGCTGCTGAAGGACCCGGCCCTGCGGGCGCGCATGGGCGAGGCCGCACTTGCCCGGGCACGCGACCGGTTCACGGTGGAGAAGATGGTGGCCGGTACGGCCGCGGTATACGAACGGCTGGTCGCCGGGGCTCCAGCGGCTGGCCGGCGCGACGCACGCGGCTGAGGCTACGCCTTAGGTGCCGCTTCGCCGGTTGCGCACCACAGGCCGGCACGCCCCGCGCAGCGGGCACTGCGCGTCGCGCTGCGGCTTGCTGAAGCCGCAGGCGTTCATCATCCCCACGTGGCAGAGCGAGAAGTCGAACCGGACCGGGTCAGCGGCGTCCATTTCCCGCAGCGATGCCGTGATCTCCGCCGCCATCTTCCACCCGGGGCTCGTGTACCGGGTGAGGCGCAGGCAGCGCCCGAGCCGGATCACGTGCGTGTCGAGCGGCACGACCAGACGTGAGGACGCGACGCGAGTCCACACCGCGAGGTCGATGGCGTCCTTGCGCACCATCCACCGCAGAAACAGGTTGAGGCGCTTGCAGGCGCTGCCGGCCGACGGGCGCGGGAAAAAGTAGGCCACGCCGGCGCGGGCCGGACGCCGGCGGCCGTAGGCGGCGGTCAGGTCGGTTTCCAGCGCACGCGTCGAGAACGAATCGAGCGCGGCGTGCACGTCGGGCGTCGATGGATCGTCGCCGGCCAGGAAGAAGCCCTCGATCGATCCATGGTCGCGCAGCATGCGCTGGAGCACCAGCACCAGCGCGACGAGGTCGCGGCCGCGAATCCAGCGATGCACGAGCGGCAGGAGCGGTGCGGCGTCGCTGGCCGGCGCAAAGCGCCGGACGTACTCGGAGGGCCGCGGGCCCATCACGCGCAGCAGCGCTTCGACCGACTGCAGCACGCTGGCCACGCGGCCGAACGCCAGCGCCGCGGCGCAGAAGCCGACGATCTCCCGGTCCTCGCGCGACGCGTACCGCCGCACGATGTGTACCGGGTCGAGCGCCGAATCGACGTGATCGAAGGCCCGGTAGACGGTATCGAGCCGCTCCCGCAGCTCGGGCGACGACGTAGGGCGGGGCTTCAGCACCGCCGCGGCCGTCTTCAGAACGCGGTGACGGGTTCGCCGGCCTGGCAGAGGGGACATGCGCTGGCTACGTGGTTCTCGGGCGCCTTGTATTCCGCCAGCGCGACGTTCGTCACGCCCGCGTCGGCCACGGCCTCCATCCGATCGTAGATCTGCGCGGTCGCCACGACCGTTCCCCCCGCCGCGCGCACCGCATCGGCGCAGCGGACCAGGGTCTGGCCGGTGTTGCGCACGTCGTCCACGAGCAGCACGCGGCGGCCCTTGATCTGCTCCTTGTAGAACGGCGTGAGCGCGTCGCCGCCCGAGCTCTCCGGGCGGAAGGGCGCAAAGAGCGTCGGGGGCCGCGAAAGATCCCGGCGGCTGTCGAGCAGCCCCGCGACGGTGTGCGCGAGCAGCGCGCCCCCCGTGGCTGGACCGGCCACGACTTCGGTCTGTGCCAGGATGTCGGCCGGCAGCACGTCGAGCAGGTCCTGGGCGAAACGCCAGATCGTGGACGGCTGCCGGAACAGCTGGTGCGGGTTGAGGTAGACGCGACCGTGGTAGCCGTTGCCGAAGTCGAAGTGGCCGTCGAGCATCAACACGTGATGCTTCTGCAGATCCGCGAGTGCTCGTTTCCGGATTTCGTCGCGCTTGTTCAATCGTTCTCCATCGCGGCCGGGTCTAAAGACCCGCCCCTGCGAAAACCTCTTCGTTCACGAAGACCGTGCGCCCGCCAACGATTGTCGCCGCCACGCCGCCGCGCAGCTCCCAGCCGTCGAACGGCGTGTTCTTCGAACGCGACCGCAGCCGGGCGGCTTCGATGCGGACCGGCAGATCCGGCGCGAGGATCGTGATGTCGGCGGGGGCGCCCTCCGACAGCGTGCCGCCCGGCACGCTCAGGATCCGGGCCGGGTTCATCGACATCAGCTCGATCATCCGCCGCAGCGGGATGTGGCCCGCGTGCACCAGCCGGTCGAACGTCAGCGCCACCGCGGTTTCGAGCCCGACGATGCCGAACGGAGCGCGGTCGAACTCCACTTTCTTCTCGTCGTAATGGTGCGGCGCGTGGTCGGTCGCGATCACGTCCACGGTGCCATCCGCGATTCCCTGGATCATGGCGTCGCGGTCCGCGGCCTCGCGCAGCGGCGGGTTCATCTTGGTGTTGGTGTCGTAGGGCACCGGCGAGCCGAGCGCCTCATCGGTGAGCGTGAAGTGGTGCGGCGCCACCTCGCAGGTGACGCGCACGCCGGCTTCCTTGGCCTTGCGCACCGCGCGCATCGAGCCGCGAGCGCTCATGTGCGCCACGTGGAACGCGGACCCGGTGAGCTCGGCGAGCAGCACGCCGCGCTCGACGCCCAGCGACTCGCACGCGCCGGGAATACCGCGCAGCCCGAGCCGCGACGCGTGAAAGCCTTCGTGCGCCACGCCGTCGCCCTTGAGCGTCGGATCCTCGCAGTGCTCGACGACCGGCATCCCGAACATGCCCGCGTACTCGAGGGCCCGGCGCAGCAGCAGCGCCGTCGCCGTGGGGTGGCCGTCGTCGGTGATCGCGACGCACCCGGCGGCTTTCAGCTCGCCAATGTCCGCGAGCAGCTCGCCCTTCTGCCCCTTCGACACGGCGCCGATGGGATACACCCGCGCGAGCCCCGCCGCGGCGGCCTTGGCCAGGATCAGCGACGTCACGGTCGCGCTGTCGTTGACCGGGCTGGTATTCGGCATGCACGCGACGGCCGTGAACCCACCAGCGACGGCCGACGCGGTGCCGCTCGCCACCGTCTCCTTGTGCTCCTGCCCCGGCTCGCGCAGGTGCACGTGCATGTCGATGAGGCCGGGGCACAGCACGAGGCCCGCCGGCACGACCACCACCGTGGCGCCGTCTGCCGGCAGGTCGCGTCCGACTCTGGCGATTACGCCGCCGTCGATCAGGACGTCGAACGCCCCGTCGAGCCCGTTGGCGGGATCGACGACGCGTCCGCCCTTAAGCAGCTTCTTCATGTTCGGCTCCCCCGGCGAGCAGGTAGAGCACCGCCATCCGGACCGCCACGCCGTTGGCCACCTGGTCGAGGATCACCGAGCAGGGGCCGTCGGCCACCTCCGACGCGATCTCGACGCCCCGGTTCATCGGGCCGGGGTGCATGATCATCACGTCCGGACTGGCCAGGCGCAGCCGCGCCTCGGTCATGCCGAACACCTGGAAGTACTCGCGCAGCGAGGGGAAGTAAGCGCCCTCCATTCGTTCGAGCTGGATCCGCAGCAGCATCACCACGTCGGCGTCGGCCACGGCCTCGTCCACGTTGCTGGTCACCCGGACGCCGAGACGCTGGATGCCGGCAGGAACGAGCGTCGGCGGACCGCACACCCACACGTCCGCGCCCATCTTGGTCAGCAGGTGGATGTTGGAGCGGAGCACGCGGCTGTGCAGCAGGTCGCCGATGATCCCCACCTTCAGCCCCTTGAGCCGGCCCTTGCGCTCGCGGATGGTCAGCGCGTCGAGCAGCGCCTGGGTGGGATGCTCGTTGGTGCCGTCCCCGGCGTTGACGATCGAGGAGCGGCAGATCCGCGACAGCAGGTGACAGGCCCCGGACGAGAAGTGCCGCAGCACGATCATGTCGGGCGACATCGCCTCGAGGTTGAGCGCCGTGTCCGCCAGCGTCTCGCCCTTGACGACGCTCGAGGTGCCGATCGCCACGCTCAAGGTGTCGGCGCTGAGGCGCTTCTCGGCGATCTCGAACGACGTGCGCGTGCGCGTGCTCGGCTCGAAGAACAGGTTGACGACCGTCTTGCCGCGCAGCGCGGGTACCTTCTTGATCGGACGCGAGCCGACTTCCTTCATCGCCTCGGCGGTGTCGAGCACCAGCGAGATCTCCTCGGGGGAGAGGTCGGCGATGCCGAGCAGGTCCTTGCGCCGGAGGGACGTGACCGCGGTGCGGGTGTCGAGTTCCTGGACGCTCATGCGGCACCTCCCTGTTCCAGCACGACTTCGTCGCGATCGTCGATTTCCTGCAGCCGCACCTGCACGCTTTCGTCGAGCGCAGTGGGCAGGTTCTTGCCGACGTAGTCGGCCTTGATGGGGAGCTCGCGGTGGCCGCGATCCACGAGCACGATCAGCTGAATCGCCTTGGGACGGCCGAAATCGATCAGCGCGTCGAGCGCGGCGCGGGTCGTGCGTCCGGTGTAGAGCACGTCGTCCACCAGCAGGATCTTGCGTCCGTCGATCGAGAACGGAATCTCGGTGCGGCGCACCACCGGCTGCGGGCCAACGGCGTGGCGCATCAGATCGTCGCGGTAGAGCGTGATGTCGAGGGAGCCGGTCGGCACCTCGTCGCCGGTGATCTCCTTGATCTGCCGTGCCAGACGCTTGGCGAGCGGCACGCCGCGGCGGCGCACGCCGATC
>DATMDI010000438.1:0-10160 GCA_035557875.1 Vicinamibacterales bacterium | reverse complement strand
GTGATCGCCGCGATCATCTACGTCGAGCGCGGGCATCGCCGCATCACCGTGCAGTACGCCAAGCGGGTCGTCGGGCGGCGCCAGTACGGCGGCTCGAGCACGCACATCCCGCTCAAGGTCAACACCGGCGGCGTCATTCCGGTGATCTTCGCCTCGTCGCTGCTGGCGTTCCCCGGCACGCTGGCCACCGTGTTCCCGACCGGCACCTGGGCGCGTTCGATTCTCGACCAGGTGGCCTACGGGATGCCGCTCTACAACCTGCTCTATGTGGCCGGCATCATCTTCTTCGCCTACTTCTACACCGCGATCATCTTCAACCCGGATGACGTGGCCGAGAACATGCGCAAGTACGGCGGGTTCATTCCCGGTATCCGGCCCGGCAAGCGCACGGCGGAGTACATCGACACGATCCTGGCCCGCATCACGCTGGTCGGCGCGGTCTATCTGGCCGGTGTGGCGCTGCTGCCCGAGTTCATGGTCAGCGGCTTCCGCGTGGCGCCGATCCCGTTCGTCGGCGAGACGCTCGACGCGAACCTGCCGTCGTGGTTCACGCAAGGCCTGGGCATCACCTTCGCGTTTGGCGGCACGTCGCTGCTCATCGTCGTCGGCGTGGCGATGGACACCGTGCAGCAGGTCGAATCGCAGCTCATCATGCGGCATTACGACGGCTTCATGAAGAAGACACGCATCCGTGGCCGGCGCGGCTAGACGGACAGGGCGATGGGCCTGAACGTCATCATGATGGGGGCTCCAGGTGCCGGAAAGGGCACCCAGGCGGGGCGGTTCGCGCGGGAGCGAGGGCTGCCGAAGATTTCGACCGGCGACATGCTGCGCGAGGCGATCAAGGAGAACAACCCGGTCGCGCTCGAGGCCAAGGCGCTGATGGATCGCGGCGCGCTCGTGGATGACGGCACCATCATCGCCATCGTTCGCGATCGGCTGACCCGGCCGGATACACTGCCGGGATTCGTGCTCGACGGCTTTCCCCGCACGGTGGGGCAGGCCAAGGCGCTCGACGCGATCATGGACGAGCGGGGAAAGGGTCCGCTGGTGGTGATCGACGTCGTGGTGCCGGAACAGGAACTGGTGCGCCGGCTGGGCGGCCGCCGCATCTGTTCGAAGTGCGGCACCACCGCCGAGCCGGGTGCCGCTCTTGGTGGAAGCAGCGCCGCCTGCACCAAGTGCGGTGGCGAGTTGGAGACCCGCGCTGACGACGACGTGCACGTAGTTCGTGATCGTCTGAAGGTCTACGAACGGGCGACGCGGCCGGTGCTCGACTACTACCGGGCGCGGCCGCGGTTCCGCGTCGTCAACGGCGCGCAGGCTCCGGAGCGGGTGGCGCACGACGTGGACGCGATGATCGACGACGCGGCGGCCTCGGCCGGTAGCGCCGGTAGCAAGGGCGGCCGGGTCGCGGGTGGTGAGCGACGGACGAGCGCCCGCGTGACAGAGGGGGAGCAGCGCCGGGCATGAGCATCGTCTGCCGCTCGCAGGCCGAGATCGACAAGCTGCGGCGCGCGAACCAGCTGGTCGCCGACGTACTGGCCGAGCTGCGGGCGATGGTGGCGCCGGGCGTGACGACGCAGGACATCGACCGGGTGGCCGAGGCGCGGGTGCGCGAGGCCGGGGCGAAGCCGGCGTTCAAGGGGTATCACGGCTACCCGGCGACCGTGTGTGCGTCGATCAACGAGCAGGTGGTGCACGGCATCCCGTCGACGCGGCCGCTCGTGAACGGCGACATCGTGTCGATCGACATGGGCGCGGTGCTCGACGGCTACTACGGCGACTGCGCGGTGACGGTGCCGGTGGGGCCGATCGCGCCGGAGACGGCCGAGCTGTTGCGGGTGACGGAGGAATCGCTCTTCCGCGGCATCGACGCAGTGAGGCCGGGGGCGCGGGTGTCGGACATCGGCGCGGCGGTGCAGCAGCACGTCGAAGCGGCTGGGTTTTCGGTGGTGCGAGAGTTCGTGGGGCACGGCATCGGGACGGCGTTGCACGAAGAGCCGCAGATTGCCAACTACGGGCCGGCCGGGCACGGTCCGCGGCTGTCGGAGGGCATGGTGTTCGCCATCGAGCCGATGGTGAACGCGGGCAAGGCCGAGGTGAAGGTGCTGTCGGACGGCTGGACGGCGGTGACGCGCGACGGCCGGCTGTCGGCGCACTTCGAGCACACGGTGGTGGTGACGCGCGAGGGGTGCGAAATCCTGACGCTGCTGGCCGCCGACGCCGCGCGCGCGAAGCAGCTCCTGGGCGCACCGGTACGGAGCGTCTAGCGGACGGGAACGTGGGCGAGCGTCCAAGTGATCGTTCGAGCGAGCGTCCGAGTGAACAAGGGGTGGAGGGCGTCGTCACGGCGCAGCTGCCGAGCGGCCTCTACCAGGTGGAGATCGAGGGGCCGCACCGGATCACGGCGCACGTTGGCGGTAAGAGAGCCGGCGGGACCGAGCGCAATTTCGTTCGGGTGCTGGTCGGGGATCGAGTAGTGGTCGAGCTCACGCCGCGCGATACGACGCGGGGACGCATCGTGAGACGGGCGTAACCGCGCGGAAGGCATCGGGAAGACGACAGGAAGCAACCTATGAAGGTACGGGCGTCGGTTCGGAAAATTTGTGACAAGTGCAAGGTCGTGCGGCGGAAAGGCGTCGTCCGCGTGATCTGCAGCAACGCCAAGCACAAGCAGAGGCAGGGATAGCCGCATGGCACGCATCGCAGGCGTCGACCTCCCGCGCACCAAGCGCGTCGAGATTGGCCTTACCTACATCTACGGCATCGGCCGCAAGCGGTCGAACGACGTCCTCAGCGCAGCGGGCGTGAGCCCCGATATCCGCGTCAAGGACCTCTCCGAGGACGACGTCCGGAAGATCAGCCGGGTGCTCGAAGAAGTCGGCGGCATCGAAGGAGACCTCCGCAAGGAGATCTCGATGAACATCAAGCGCCTGATGGAGATCGGCTGCTACCGCGGCCTGCGCCATCGGCGGAACCTGCCGGCCCGCGGCCAGCGCACGCGCACCAACGCGCGGACGCGGAAGGGCCCGCGCAAGGGCGCTGTGGCCAAGAAGAAGACGGTGTAGCGAATGGCGAAGACAGAAGCGGCGGGAACCGAGAAGAAAGCCGAGGGCGGCAAGAAGTCCTCGCGCAAGACCTTCAAGAAGCGCGGCGAGAAGCGCGTGGTGCACCACGGCTACGTGCACATCCACGCCTCGTTCAACAACACGCACATCACCATCACCGACACCGAGGGGAACGTGATCGCGTGGTCGAGCGCCGGCGGCATCGGCTTCAAGGGCTCGCGCAAGGGCACGCCGTTCGCGGCGACGCAGGCGGCCATGAACGCCGGCAACGCCGCCAAGACGCACGGGCTGCGGTCGGTCGAGGTGAAGGTGAAGGGTCCAGGATCGGGCCGCGAGTCGGCGATCCGCGCGCTGCAGACGGTGGGCATCGAGGTGAAGTCGATTCGCGACGTCACGCCGATTCCGCACAACGGCTGCCGTCCGACCAAGCGCCGTCGCGTCTGAGGGTTTGATTTCGTAGGGCGGGGCTTCAGCCCCGCCATGAGGATTACTGAATGGCTCGTTACACTGGTCCGGTCTGCCGCCTGTGCCGCCGCGAGGGAATGAAGCTCTTCCTGAAGGGGGAGCGCTGCTACTCCGAGAAGTGCGCGATCGAGAAGCGCAACTTCGCTCCAGGACAGCACGGCAAGACGCGCAAGGCGAAGCTGGCCGGCTACGGCGTGCAGCTGCGTGAGAAGCAGAAGGTCAAGCGCATCTACGGGGTGCTCGAGGATCAGTTCCGCCGCTACTTCGAGCAGGCGGAGCGGATGCGCGGCATCACCGGCGAGACCCTGCTGCAGCTGCTCGAACGCCGCCTCGACAACGTCGCCTACCGTCTCGGTCTCGCGACCTCCCGGCCGCAGGCGCGCCAGCTGGTGCGCCACGGGCATCTGACGGTGAACGGCCGCAAGGTGGACATCCCGTCGTTCTCGGTGAAGCCGGGCGACATGGTGGCCCTGCGCGCCAGCAGCCACAAGGCGCCGGCCGTGGTGCACGCACTCGAAGAGGTGAAGGGCCGCGGCGTGCCGGAATGGCTGTCGTTCGACCCGAACGCCTTCGCGGGCAAGATCAGCTCGATCCCGACGCGCGAGCAGATCAACCTGCCGGTGCAGGAACAGCTGATCGTCGAGCTTTACAGTAAGTAGGGGCCACCTTTAGGTGGCCCATCGATGGGTGGCCTTTAGGCCGCCCGTTCGCATCCACCGGCCCGCAGCCTTTCAGACCTGCGGTGGGAGGCCGGTGGAGACACAGTGCAGGTCTGGAGGCCGGAGCTGCCGGCCCACGCGAAAGGATACGAATCAATGCTCTGGAGAGGATTTCAGCGACCCAAGCGGCTCGAGTTCGAGCGCGAGACCCTGACCGACCGGTTCGGCCGGTTCTACGCGCAGCCGTTCGAGCGCGGCTTCGGGACGACCATCGGCAACTCGCTTCGCCGCGTGCTGCTGTCGTCGATCGAGGGCGCCGCGATTACCGCCGTGAAGATCGACGGCGTGCTGCACGAGTTCTCGCCGATTCCGGGCGTGGTCGAGGATGCGACCGACATCATCCTCAACCTCAAGCAGATCCCGTTCAAGATGCACTCGGAGCAGGGCCGCACGCTGTACCTGCGGGTGGAAAAGCCCGGCGTGGTGCGCGCCAAGGACATCGAGGTGGATCAGACCATCGAGATCCTCGAGCCCGAGGCCCACATCGCCACCGTGTCGGAGGGCGGCAAGCTCCACATGGAGCTGCGCATGAAGCGCGGTCGCGGCTACGTGTCGGCCGACAAGAACTTCGACGAGGACCTCGGCATCGGCTGGATTCCCGTCGACTCCGTGCACTCGCCGGTGAAGAAGGTGAACTACCTCGTCGAGGCCGCGCGTGTCGGCCAGGCGACGGACTACGACAAGCTCACCATCGACGTCTGGACGAACGGCTCGGTGACGGCGCGCGACGCGGTGTCGCTGGCCGCCAAGCTGGTGCGCGATCACCTGAACATCTTCATCAACCTCGAGGATCTCGGTGAGCAGGCCGCCGACGCCACGGCGGCCGAGCCGCGCTCGGGCGCGGCCAACGAGAACCTCGACAAGAGCGTCGAGGAGCTGGAGCTGTCGGTCCGCTCCTACAACTGCCTCAAGAACGCGAACATCCGGACCATCCGGGAGCTCGTCCAGAAGACCGAAGCCGACATGCTGAAGACCAAGAACTTCGGCCGCAAGTCGCTGAACGAGATCAAGGAAATCCTGCACACGATGGGATTGAGCCTCGGTATGCGGCTCGATCAGGCGGCGCAGGAGTAAGGGCGAGGCTTCGCCTCGCTGACAGTGTTTAATTGCCCGCCCTGCGGGCGGGCGGACTGCCATGAGACACAACGTAGCGCACCGGAAACTGGGCCGCGTCACCGAGCATCGTCTGGCGATGCTGCGGAACCAGGCCATCTCTCTGCTCAGGCACGAGCGCATCGAGACTACCATCCCGAAGGCCAAGGAACTGCGGCCCTTCGTGGAGCGGCTGATCACGATCGCCAAGCGCGGCCTGGCGGCGGGCGATGCCAACGCCAAGATCCTGAACGCCCGCCGGATGGTGCTGGCGGAAATTCCCGACAACGAAGTCGTGAGCAAGCTGTTCAGCGACCTGGCGCCGCGGTTTGCCGACCGCGCCGGCGGCTACACCCGCATCCTGCGGGTCGGCTTCCGTCGCGGGGACGGCGCCGAGACCGCGCAGATCGAGCTCGTCGGCAGCGAGTGGACGCCGGCGGAGGAGCCCAAGGAAGGCGAAGACGCCGAGGCGCCGAAGAAGAGCAAGGGGCTGGGCGAGCGGCTGCGCCAGACCGCGCGCAACCTGCGCGGCGGCGGCAAGGACGGCGGCTCGAAGGGGCAGGCCAAGGGCCAGACGCAGGGCGCGACCCGCAAGACCACGACTCCGCGGAAGGCTGGCGGATCGTAGCGGAACCTGGAGGGCCTTGGGCCTTAGGAATGTTGGGGCAGGTCTTCGGACCTGCCCTTTTTCTTGTACCTGGCCTCGCCCGCGCAGCGCCCGCCCTATCCTCTCCCGACATGCCGCGCATGCTGCCCGTTCTTCTGTGCCTGTTCGCGTTGGGGCCTACGTCATCTACTCGCACGGTTTGATCGTCGAAGGCGACGACCCGCGGCCCGTGTCGTTCATCTGATCGCGCATCACCGGCCGAAGAACACGGTGCCGGAGGACTACGCGCTGATGCTGGAGGGGTGGGTCCGCCGTCTGCTGATGGCGGGAGTGACGCCGGGCCGCATCACGCTGGTCGGCTTCTCGCGCGGCGGTCAGATCACCGCTTCGGCCTCCAGCCGGCTGGCCTCCACCGGCATCAACACCGCAATCCTGGCCATCTGCTTCGAAGGTGGTTTCACACACGTGCCGCCGATCGTCTTGAGCGGCCACCTGCTGTCCCTCTATGAGACGACGGACGTCGTGGGGTCGCGCGCGAAGCTGGCCGCGCGGAGCCGCCTCGCCTCGTTCGAGGAAATCGCCATCTCGACGGGCAAGAAGCACGGCGCGTTCTACCAGCCGATGCCGGAATGGGTGCGGCCGCTGCGGGCCTGGATCGACAAGACCAATCGCTGAACGGGGGACGGCAAATCGTCTGAAGCGCGGCCGACGCGAGCGCCGGAAGTATTACTGCTTGCGCATCAGCGCGCCCGCCACTCCGGCCGCGCGTGCCTGGGCTCATACACGCCAAGCGTGCCGCCGCCGGGGAGTGTGACGCTCGTCACCACGCCCCATCCTTGATCCTGCGGCGGCGTGCAGCCGATGCCGCGCGCGCCCATGGCGGCCACGAAGACCTCGAGGTTCTCGGTCATCAGGTACAGCTCGTGCCGGCCGTTCGTGTCGGACGGGTGCACGGCCACCTCGGCCGGCGGCAGCGCGAAGATCAGCCAGCCATGGCCGACGTCGACGTGGGGCAGCCCGAGCACGTCGCGGAGAAAGGCGCGGTCGGCCTCGGGTTGCGCGCTGTAGATGATCGAGTGGGCACCGTTGATCACGCTCATGTCCTCCCGGCGGGTATTTTATCGGCACGGTGGATCGCGATAGCATTCGCCCATGACGGCTCAGGCTGTGCTGGGGGCCTTCTGCGCGGCGCTTTCGTCGCCTGGGTCTGGCGCACCCGCACCGAGGGCCGGCCGCTGTCGCAGCGCCTTGCCGCGCTTCCGGCGGTGCCCTTCACGCCGGAGGAGCGCGATGCCTGGGATCAGGCCGTCCGCTACTACGATCGCGAGCTCGCCTCGAAGGACCTGCTCAGCGAGGGGATGGTCTCCATCAAGTACGCGCTCGTGCACACCGGTCTCGACGACGCCGCCATCGCTCCGGCCTTGCGCGACGTCCTGCGGGCGGCGCTGCCGATCTACCGCCGCCACTTCTGGGCCGAGCACGACCGCGTGAACCGCGCCTGGATCGCGGTGGTCGCGGATCGTCTGGCCACGCTCGCGCCGGAGGCGATTCCGCGTCTCGAAACGCTGTACGCCACGCCGTGGTTCACCGAACCGGCCCGCGCCGACATCGTGTGGGTGGGGAGCTGGGCCGGAGGTTACACGACGGACGGCCCGGCCCATGCCACGATGTCGAGCACGCATCCGGGGATGCAGGACCAGTGGCTGGCCGCCGAGACCGTGTTCCACGAGTACTCGCACATTCTCGTGCTCGATCTCGAGAAGCGGCTGGCCGCGGCGCTCGGCGACGACCTCACACGGCACCCTGTGCTGTGGCACGCGATCCAGTTCTACCTGACCGGCGAGGTGATGCGCGCGGCGCTGGCGCGGCGCTCGATCGCGTTCACGCCCGCGAGCGCCGGCCTGTTCGATCGCGCCTGGCCGCAGTACCGGCAGCCGATTGCCGACGCGTGGGGGCCCTACGTGCAGGGCCGCGGCACCATGGACGACGCGATCGCGAAGACGGTCGCGGCACTGAGGACGAAATGAGCCGGGTTGCCTCACCCACGCCAGGCTACTAGCCGCGCGTCTCCCTAAGATCGGGATCATCGATCGCGCCGCGATGGACCGAGAATCCCTGTGCCGCACGCTCACACTGGCCAGCGCCTTCAAGGAAGGCGATCGTGCCGTCGGTGGCGTCGACGACGGCCGGCTGCGCGCCGAGGCGCGGCAGGTACTGCTGGCGAGCACGGTGGCCGACATCCATCGCATCGCCCTCGTCGACGATCGGGTGAGCGAGGAACTCGCCCGCGGCCGCGATCGGAGCCACGATAGCGAGCTCGGCTCCTGGCCGGTGGCCCGCGTCCGCGACGCGCTGCTCGGGCCCGGAGCCGCCGACTGGATCCGCACCTGCGGCCGCGCGCTCTCGAGCGAGGTCATTGCCGCGGTGGCCAAGGTCATGACGCGCGACGAGCTTTCGACGGTCGCGCGCGCGAGCGCAATGCCGGCCGGCGAGGGGGCGCGCGCCATCGGCGGTGTGCGCCACTTTGGGTCTCGTATCCAGCCCAACAGCCCCGGCGACGACGAGCGGGAGATTCTCTTCTCGATCTTCGAGGGGTTGGCGCACGGGTGCGGCGACGTGATCATCGGTCTCAATCCGGCAGCCGACGACCTCGACACGATCGTCCGCCTGGAACGGCTGCTCGAAGAGGTGGTGCGGCGGCTCGAGCTGCCCACCCGTTTCTGCGTCCTCTCCGATCTGGTCAAGCAGCACGCGGCCCAGCGCCACACGCGCGTGGACGTCGGCTTTCAGAGCCTCGCCGGTACCTCGCGGGCGCTCGCCGGGATGGTGGGGCTGGATATCGACGGTGTCGCCGAGCTTGCGCGCGGGTTCGGCGGCCTGTATTTCGAGACCGGGCAGGGAGCGGAGGTCACCAACGGCGCTGCCGAAGGTGTCGACATGGGGACGCTGGAGGCCCGCACCTACGGCGTCGCCCGCCGCATCGGCCAGTCGGCACCGGTGTGGACGATCGTCAATGACGTGGCGGGGTTCATCGGGCCGGAAGTGTTCGCGACCGCCGATCAGCTCGAGCGCGTCTGCCTCGAAGACGTGGTCATGGCAAGGCTGCACGGCCTGACCATGGGCCTCGACGTGTGCGCGACGTTTCACATGGGCATCGCGCCCGGCGCCTTGCGCGACCTCACCGGGTGGATTGTCGAGCGCGCCGCCCCCGCCTATCTGATGGCCGTCGCAGGCAACGCCGACCCGATGCTCGGCTACCTCACGACATCGTTTCGCGAACACGCGCCGCTCCGCCGCCGCGCCGGCCGCAGCATGACGCCCGCGATGAGCGAACGGCTGGAGAGGCTCGGCGCGGGTGGCGACACGCCGCGTCCCGGACCGGAGACCGTCGCGCGGCTGAGCGCACAGTACGCGCGCGCCGGCGGCGATCGCCGCCCGCTCGCGGTGCTCGAACGGGAGGGGCAACGCACCCTCGCCGGGCTCCAGGAGCGCGGATGGGATATCGGGCTGACCGATGCCGTCCGCGCCGACGTCAGAATGGAAACCATCTACCGGCACGCGCGCACGGCGCTCTATGCGACGCTCGACGAAGCGGTGATTCGTGACGCCGCGTCGCGCCCGCTCGTGGTCCGCACGGCCGCGATCGATCGCGACGATTACCTGGCGGCGCCACCGTCCGGCGAGCGCCTGCGCGACGACGACGCGCACAAGATCGCCTCGCTCTACCGGCTGCGGCGGCCGCAGGTGCAGCTGGTGGCGTCGGACGGGCTCAACGCCAACGCGCTCAACGAACAGCTCCGTGTCATCCTCCCCGGTGTACGCCAGGCCTTGACCGGCGCCGGGCACCATGTCGGCGAGCACGACATCGTCGTCCGGAACGGACGGGTGCGAGCCGGTTACGACATCGGCGGGTGCACCGGCGCCGACATCGTGGTGCACCTCATCGGCGAGCGTCCAGGAACCGGGCTGAACACGCTGTCGGCGTATGTGACCTACGGGCGCGACGCCGCCGGCGCCTCGCGGTGGAGCCGCGATCTGCCGCATTCGGCGACGACCGCGGTTTGCGGCATCCACCCGCGGGGCAAGACGCCCGATGCCGCCGTCACCGAGATTGCGAAGGTCGTGATCCGGGCGGTCGCGCAGCGGCGGTCCGGAGTCGGGCTCGAATAAGGGCGGGTAAGGCGGGTAAGGCGGGTAAGGCGGGTA
>DATMDI010000437.1:0-2189 GCA_035557875.1 Vicinamibacterales bacterium | reverse complement strand
CATCGGCGTGGTCGAGGTGCTTGGCGCCGTGGGCCTGGTGCTGCCGTGGCTGCTGCGTATCCGCCCCGAGCTCACGCCGTTGGCCGGTGCCGGCTTGGTGCTGATCATGGTCGGCGCGACCGCGATCACCATGATGGGCGGCGCGTCGGCCGGCGCGCTGGTGCCGTTTGCCGTCGGGCTGCTCGCCGCGACAGTTGTGTACGGCCGTTGGCGCGCAGCCCCGACTTACAAAGGCGCACGTCAGTCGTAAACGGGGCAGAACAGCAGATCGTGCTCGCCGGGCGGCTCGATGCCGGCCGCCCGCGCGGCGTGGGCCACCTGCGCCAGATGCCGCACTTCGTGCAGCACCACATGGGTCGCCAGTTTGCGCCGCGTCATCGTGTAGGTGGCACCGGGAATCGTGAAGGTGACCGTCTGCGCCGCCTCTGCGTCGTCGAGCGTGGTGACGAAGCGGCGGAAGTCGGCTCGCACCAGCTCGGCGTATTCGAACAGCGCTGGGGCGTCGCCGGCCGGTACGCCGGTCGAATCAGGCGGTGTGGCCCCTTCCAGCCGCGACAGGTGGCGGCGCTCTACCAGGAACAGGTGATCGAGCACGCTGCTGATGGTGGGGAACCTCGCTCCGGCCTGAAACGGCAAGCCAAGGCGGGACGGATCGGCCTCCACCCACGCCCGCCACTTCGACCGCTCGTGGTCCGAGTAGGTCAGCAGCTCCAGCAGCCCGGCGGTGACGCTCACGGGACGACCTCGTCCACGGTGAGCGCACGGATGGGGCCGAGGTTGAGCGCGCGAATGCCTGGCTCGATCGCCTTGCGGTCGCCGACCACCACCACCGCGAACTTCTCCGGCAGGATGTAAGTGGCCGCCGCCTTCTGCACCGCCGCAGCGGTCACGGCCTGGACGTTGGCGATGTACTGCGAGAAGTAGGTGTCGGGCAGCTTGTAGACGGCCATCTCCTCGAGGTGGCTGGTGAGGTCGGTGATGGTTTCGAACTCGCTCGGAAACCCGAGCGCGATGTAGTTCTTGGCCTTGGCCAGCTCGGCGTCGCTCACCGTGGCCGCGATCCCCCTCAGCTCCTTGAAGAACTCGGTGAGCGACTCCGAGGTCTTGTCGCTCTGCACTCCGGCGCCGGCCTGGACCGGGCCTGGCGACAGGCGCATGTCGAACCGCGAGCTCGCGCCGTAGGAATACCCGTGCTCCTCGCGCAGATTCTGATTGAGGCGCGAGGTGAACGAGCCGCCGAGAATGGTGTTGAGCACGAGCAGCGGGAAATAGTCGGGCGTCGAGCGGGCCACGCCCACACCGCCGATCCGGATCTGCGACTGCGCGGCCGAGGGCATGTCGACGATCGACACCTGCCGCGCCGTGAGCTGGGGCGCCGCCGGCACCGGCGTGCGGCTGACGGGCGCCGCCTTCGCCCACCCACCGAAGGCCTCTTCGAGCAGCGGCAGGACGCCGGTCGCGGTCACCTCGCCGGCGACGATGAGTGTGGCGTTCGACGGCCGGTACCACGCGGCGTGAAACGCGCGCATCTGTTCCGCCGTCATCGTCTTCAGCGTCGCGCTGTTGCCGGTCGCCGCCGTGCCGTAGCGGTGGGCCGGCCCGAAGACGATGCGGGCGAACGCGAGAGGCGCCACCGACGCCGCGTCGTCCTTGGCCTGAAGCAGCGCCGTCAGCCGTTCCTGCCGCAGACGCTCCACTTCCGCCGCGGGGAAGGTGGGCCGCAACGCGATGTCGGCCATCACCGCCAGCCCCGCGCGCAGGCGGCGGACGGGCACGTTGAGACGCACCGCCGAGGCGTCGAAGCTGCTGCTCGTGTTCAGGGCGGCGCCGAGGAACTCGACTTCGTCGGCGATCTGCAGCGACGACCGTGTCCCCGCGCCCTCGTCGAGCATCGCCGCCGTGAAGCTGGCCAGCCCGGAGGCGTTGGCCGCGTCGTCGCTGCTGCCGGCGTGAATCACCAGGTTCACCTGCGCGAGCGGTACTTCGGGCGCCTCGACGATCCACACCGGCAGACCGTTGGACAGCGTCCGCTTCTCGATCGGCGGGATCTTGAGCTGCGGCGCCGGCCCGAGCGATGGTGGGCGCGAGCGCTCAGCTCGGGTCTGGGTAAAGGTCGTCGCTGACGCCATCAGGACGGCGACGAGCGCAGCGAGCCCCGATGCCGTCCAGGCTGTGAGCCGGGAGCCGTG
>DATMDI010000436.1:0-18431 GCA_035557875.1 Vicinamibacterales bacterium | reverse complement strand
GCGACCGCCGCGGCGGTCCACAGCGTGGCCGCCAGCGCCCCCCACTTCGTGCTGCCCTTCCAGAACAGCGCAGCCACCACCAGCGGCGCCAGCGCCGCGTAGCCGGCAAACGCGTACTGCGTGGCGATGTCGAAAATCGATTGCGGCACGCGCAGGGCGATGAGGTAGGCCAGCAGCGTCAGGACGATGACGAACGCGCGTCCGGTTCGCACCTGAGCGGCTTCGCCGAACCGGCGCTTGCCGCCATAGAAGGCGAACACGTCCTCCGTGAACATCGTCGACAGCGCGAGGATCTGTGAGTCGCTGGCCATCACCGCGGCCATGACGGCCGCCCCGAGCAGCGCCGAGAGCCAGAGGGGCGCGTAGCCTTCTACCAGGCGCAGGATGACGTCGTCGCCCGCGGCCTGACGCCGGAGCTGCGCCTGTGCGTCGGGTGGCAGTTCGAGGCCCTCCACGGTCAGCATGGCTCGTGCCTCGAGCTTGGCCTGAATGGCCGGCACGGCCGTCGCCTGGTTGGCGACGACGCCGAGGAACACCGACGGCAGCCAGATCGCCAGCATGCAGATCGGGTAGAGCACGATGGTCTTCTTGAAGTGCGTCAGCCGGTTCGCCGTCATGCAGAAGATGGCGATGTGCGGGAAGGCGATCGTCGACAGCGGGATGAACGTGTAGCTGAAGAAGTACCACGGGGACACCCGCTCGCGGGTCAGCAGGGGAGCCGACGGCGACGCCAGCATGCTCTCCATCGCCGCCTGGAACCCGCCCATGCCGGCACTGACGACCGTGATGGCGATGGCGCCGAACAACAGGAACAGGATCGTCTGAAACGCGTTGACCGTAGCGGTGCCGCGCATGCCGCCGAAGAACACGTAGCCCATCACCACCAGCGCCACGATCGCGCCGCCGAGCCAGAACGGCACGAGGCCGCCGCTGACGGTCGCGAGCGTGGTGCCGCCGCCGATGACGGCGATGATGACGTAGGGGATGAGCAGCACGGTCTGCACCGCGAAGATGACTGTGCCGATGTGCCCGCACTCCCAGCGGTCGCGGAACAGTTGCACCGGCGTCATGAAGCCGTGGCGCTTGCCCAGGCTCCACAGCCGTGTGCCGATGACCAGCAGCGTCACCGGGATGACCAGCGCCGACGACGATGCCATCAGCCCGTAGGTGACGATGCCGTTGGCGAAGGCGTGGCCCGAGGCGCCGAGGATCGAGAACGCGGTCATGTTCGTGCCGAAGAGCGACAACAGGAACACCGTCGGCCCGAGCGATCGGCCGGCCAGGAAGTAGTCCTCGGCGTTCGCGGAGCCGCCGCGGCCCCGGAACACGCCGATATACAGCACGAGCGCGAGATAGGCGAAAACGACGAGGGCGGGAATCATTCGAGGTGATGCGGCCAGACGAGCCTGACCAGCGCCCAGAGCGTCACGGCGGTGACGACGGTATAGGCTGCGTGATAGAACAGCCCCACTGGCAGGATGCCGAACACGATCGGACGGGCCTCACGCCAGAGCCAGACATCCTGGTGCAGCGCATAGAGCAGCGCGACGAGCGCGGTGGCGGCGAGCGGGCGCATGCGACGCATTCTTTACTCGTCTGGAGGTCGCGACGTTTACCACGCCGCCGGGGCGATCACCCTCGTCTGCGCGCGGATATACTCGGCTCTCATGACCAAGACTCAGGAGTTCGTGGCGGCGTCCGCGAACAAGGTCGCCGCCGCCCGCGCCGCGCTCGACGCCCATGTCCGCGAGATCGTCGCCTGGCATTTCGATTCGGCCACCGGCAGCCCGTTCTGGCTCGACTACGCGAGCCGCCTCGGGTGGGATCCACGCGCGGAAATCAGAGGATTCGACGATCTCAAGCGCCTCGGTGAGTTCCAGGACGAGTGGCTGCGCGGCGGACCGGTGCAGCGGTGGATCCCGAAGGGGCTGGCCGGACAGCCGGTCTACGTGTTCGAGACCGGCGGCACCACGGGCACGCCGAAGACGCGCGTGGCGATGAACGACTTCCGGACCGACTACGAGTACTTCAGCGAGACCCTGCCGGACGAGCACTTCCCGCGCGGCGCGAACTGGCTGATGCTCGGGCCCTCGGGCCCGCGCCGCCTGCGCCTCTCGGTCGAGCACCTGGCGCAGCACCGCGGCGGCGGCATCTGCTTCTGCGTCGACCTCGACCCCCGCTGGGTGATCAAGCTGATTAAGAAGGGGTGGATGGATCACCTCCAGGCCTACAAGGATCACGTCATCGATCAGGCGGTCACGATCCTCCAGGCGGGGCACGACATCAAGTGCATGTTCGCCACCCCCAAGCTGCTGGAGTCGCTGGCGCTGCGCCTCGAGGAGATGGGCACGTCGATCCGGAAGATGGGCATCACCGGGATCTTCTCCGGCGGCACCGAGTTCACCCCGCAGTGGAACCGCTTCGCCCACGAGGAACTGCTCGACGGCGCCTACATGACCCCGACCTACGGCAACACGCTGATGGGCCTTGCGGCCAGCGCGCCGAGCGGCCCGTTCAACGGTTACAAGATTGCCTACTATGCGCCGCAGCCGCGTGCGGTGACCGAGGTGGTCGCTTTCGACGATCCGAACAAAGTGGTGGAGTACGGCCAGACCGGCCGCGTCAAGCTGACGACGCTGACCAGAGAGTTCTTCGTGCCGGGATTCCTCGAGCGCGACGAAGGCGAACGCGAGCCGCCGTACGACGCCTTTCCCTGGGATGGGGTCAGCGGCGTGCGCCCGTTCCACGAGTTCGCGGCGACGACGACGGTAGGAGTTTATTGAGTGCTTACGATCCCGGTTCTCCGCTGGGGCCAGCCCTACACGAGCCTTGAGTTCGACGAGGTCGTGCATTTCACGACCGGCGAGCCGATCGCCAGAGTCAGCCGGGCCAACGGCGGCCTGATCCAGCGCGACATGCGCAAGGCGGCGCGCGCCCGTGCCGCGCTGCGCGCCATCCCGATCGACGAGCTGATCGCGATGGCCGCGAAGGCGGGCGAGCTCTACATGAGCGCGACCCTGCCGATGGGCGACGGCGCGCAGACGCCGGACGAGTTCGTCCGCGCCCAGTCGGCCAGCACCGGCCTGCCCGAGCACATGTGCCGTGCCAACATGAAGAAGAACGCCTTCGTGCTGGCGCAGATGCGCGACATCCTGACGGCACTGACGCGCGGGCTGTCGCTGGACGTGCTGACCAAGGGCTACGGCGAGGAGCGGAACGTCCCGATCAGCTATCAGGCGCAGAGCCCCGTGCTCGGCCTGGTGCTGCCGTCCAATTCGCCCGGGGTCCACACGCTGTGGATGCCGATCATCCCAATGCAGATCGGCCTGGTCCTCAAGCCGGGCCCGCAGGAGCCGTGGACGCCGTACCGCATGACGGAGGCCTTCTACGCCGCCGGGGTGCCGCGCGAGGCGATCGCCATCTACCCGGGACAGGCCGACGTCGGCGCGGCCGTGCTCGACAGCTGCGCGCGCAGTCTGATTTTCGGCGGCCAGCCGACGGTGGACCGCTACAAGGGGAACCCGCGCGTGCAGGCGCACGGCCCGGGCTTCTCCAAGATCCTCCTCGGCGACGACGTGGTGGACGAGTGGGAGAAATATCTCGACCTGATGGTCGAGAGCGTGGCGATCAACAGCGGCCGCAGCTGCATCAACACCTCGGGCATCTGGGCCAGCCGCCACACGCGGGAGATCGCCGACGCGCTGGCCAAGCGCCTCGCGGCGATCCGCCCGTTGCCGCCCGAGGATCCGCAGGCGCCGCTGGCCGCGTTCACCGTCCCGGGCGTGGCCGACGCCGTCTCGCAGTCGATTGACGCCGACCTCCAGGCGCCCGGCGTGACCGACGTCACGGCCCGCTACCGCGACGAGCCGCGCGTCATCCATGCGGGCAAGGCGGACTACCTGCTGCCGACAGTCGTCCACTGCGAGTCCGCCGACGCGCCGGTCGCGAAGAAGGAGTACATGTTCCCCTTCGTCAGCGTCGTCGAGTGCGCGGAGTCGCAGATGCTCGAGTCGATCGGACCGACGCTGGTGTGTACGGCAATCACGACGAACGACGCCCTGCGGTCACAGCTCGTCGACGCGGTGCACATCGACCGCCTCAACCTCGGCCCCGTGCCCACGACGCGGCTCAACTGGCTGCAGCCGCACGAGGGGAACATCGTCGAGTTCCTGTTCCGGGCGCGGGCGTTCCAGACCGCGCCGGCCGGGGACTGAGTTCCGGGACGCCGCGTGAAGATTCTGTCCATCACCGCCGGCGCCGCGGGGATGTACTGCGGCAGCTGCTTCCGCGACAACGCCCTCGCGGCGGAGCTGCTCGCGCGCGGCCATGACGTCACGCTGCAGCCGGTGTACACCCCGACGCTGGTCGACGAGCCGAACGTCAGCGCCCCGAAGGTCCTGTTCGGCGGCATCAACATCTACCTGCAGCAGTCGTCGCCGCTGTTCCGGCGGATGCCGCGGTTCGTCGAACGTCTGCTCGACTCCCCGCGCCTCATCCGGACGCTCGCCCGCGGCAGCACGACCGACGCCAGCCTGCTCGGCGATCTGACGCTGTCGACGCTGGACGGCCGCAGCGGTGTGCTGCGGAAGGAGTTCGACAAGCTGGTGGACTGGATCCGGTCCGAGCCGCTCCCGGACGTGATCAACATTCCCAATTCGCTGCTCATCGCCATGGCGGCGCCGCTGCGCGAGGCCACCGGGCGGCCGGTCTGCTGCACGCTGCAGGGCGAAGAGCTGTTCCTGCAGGGACTGCTGCCGGCGTATCGCGCCCGGGCGTTGGCGTCGATCCAGCGGCAAGTGCCGACCGTCGATCGGTTCATCGCGGTCAGCGACTACTGCGCGTCGTTCATGGCGGAGCTGCTGCGCATCCCGGCGGCGCGGATCGACGTCGTACCGCTCGGCATCAACCTGCAGGGGTACGAACGGCGGGAGGCGCCGAGAGATCGGTTCGCGGTGGGCTACTTCGCGCGTATCGCGCCGGAAAAGGGGTTGCAGGAACTGGCGCGGGCCTACGTCGCGTTCCGCCGGCGCGCGAAACACGCGGAGGCGCGCCTGGAGGTGGCCGGATACATGGCGCCGTCGCAGTCGGGATACCTGGACGGAGCCCGGGCGATCCTCGAGGGCGCCGGCTATGGCGGCGAGTTCAGCTACCACGGCGCAGTCGACCGCAAGGGCAAGCTCGCGTTCCTGCACGAACTGGACGTGCTGTCCGTGCCGGCGACGTACGACGAGCCGAAGGGGATGTTCCTGCTGGAGTCGATGGCGAGCGGCGTACCCGTGGTGCAGCCGCGCCGCGGCGCGTTCACCGAGGTGGTCGAGAAGACGGGCGGCGGTCTGCTGGTGACGCCGGACGACACCGACAGCCTGGCGGACGGTCTTCATGCGTTGTGGAGCGACCGCGATCGCGCGCGTGCGCTCGGGCGCCAGGCGTTCGAGGGCGTGCGGGCACACTACTCGATTCAGCAGTCGGCGGCCCGCCTCATCCAGGCCTATCAGGCGACGCTCGCAGAGCGGCGAACGTCGGTGGCGTAGTCAGGGTTCGCAGATGCTCGACGTGTCCAGCGTTTCCAAAAGCTATCCGACGCCGCGAGGCCCGCTCACGGTGCTCTCCGAGGTGGCGTTCTCGCTTGCTCCGGGGCAGGCGGCGGCGATCACGGGTCCGTCTGGCAGCGGCAAGAGCTCGCTGCTCTACATCCTCGGCGCCCTGGAGCCACCCTCGTCAGGCAGTGTGCGGCTCAACGGGCGCGATCCGTTCTCGCTGACGGGAGCGCAGCTGGCGACCTTCCGCAACCAGGAGATCGGCTTCGTGTTCCAGGACCACTGCCTGCTGCCGCAGCTGTCGGTGCTGGAGAACGTGCTGGTCCCGACGCTGGTGGCGAGGCGCGGCACGCAGGCGGACGGGGCCGACATGACTGCGCGGGCACGGGAATTGGTCGCGCAGGTGGGCCTGGCCGAGCGCCTCGACCATCGCCCCGGCGAACTATCCGGCGGCGAGAAGCAGCGGGTGGCAATCGCACGGGCGCTGATTCACCAGCCGCGCCTGATCCTGTGCGACGAGCCGACCGGCAACCTCGATCACGCGTCGGCGGCGACCGTGGCGTCGCTGCTGCTCGACCTCCACCAGCGGCTGCAGAACGTCCTCATCGTCGTCACCCACAGCGCGGCGCTGGGCGAGAGGTTCCCGATTCGCTTCGAGATGAGCGGCGGGCGGCTGACGCGGACCGACGCAGGAAGTCCGATGCGCGAGGTCGGAAGGTAAGCTCGTGTGACGCCGCGCGCGTTGAGCGAGGCGATCCACAGGGGCACGGCCCCGGCGATTCTCGACGTGCGCACGCCCGCGGAGTACGCCGCCGGCCACGTACGCGGCGCCACCAACATCCCGTTCAACGAGGTCGGGAGGCGCGCGACCGAACTGGCTTCGCTGCGCGAACGACCGCTGATTGTCTACTGTGGCCATGGCCCGCGCGCATGGATGGCAGGAGTGGTGCTGCGCCGGCATGGATTCAGGCACATCCGTTTCCTGAGCGGGCACATGGCGGGATGGCGGCGCGCCGGCTTGCCGGAAGAAAGGGGACAGTCATGAGCCCCGCGGGCAAGGTATGGTGAAACGTTGTCAAACGAGGAGTGAATCGATGCGTCGACTGGTAGGAACGGCGGCGGTGGTGGTGCTTGCGTCGACGTCGCTGGGTCAGGCGCAGCTGGCGTCGACCGACGTCACGCAGTGGCGCGGGCCCAATCGTGACGGCGTGGTCCAGGGCTTCACGGCGCCGCAGGCGTGGCCCGAGATGCTGGTGAAGCGCTGGACCGTCGAGGTCGGCACCGGTTACGCGACGCCACTTGTCGTCGGCAACCGCGTCTTCGTGTTCTCGCGGCTGGGCGAGAACGAGACGATGACCGCGCTCGACGGCGGCAGCGGCACGGTGGTCTGGCAGCAGTCCTATCCGGCGCCGTTCGCGATGAACCCGGCGACCAAGGCGCACGGTCCGGGTCCCAAGTCGACGCCTGTGTACTTTAACGGCCGGCTCTATTCGATCGGCATGACCGGCGTGGTGACGGCCTGGGACGCTGCCAGCGGCAAGCAGGTGTGGCAGAAGCCGGGCACAGGAGTGGCCATGGAGTACACGAGCCACTCGTTCTCGCCGCTGGTTGACGCGGGACGCGTGATCTTCCACGTCGGCGGCAAAGACAAGGGCGCGCTGACGGCATTCGACCTCACCACCGGCGACGTGCGCTGGAGCTGGGCCGGCGACGGGCCGGGCTACGCATCGCCGATCGTCGCGGATCTGGGCGGCACCCGCCAGATCATCGTGCCGACCCAAGCGAAGCTCGTGAGCGTCGACGCCGCCACCGGTGCGCTGCTCTGGGAGCGGCCGCTCGTCCACCAGTTCAGCTCCAACGCCATCACCCCGATCGTGTACGGCCAGGCGGTCATTGTCGCGGGCACGGGCCCGCTGATGGAGATCGCCGTCGCCAGGCGCGGAACGCAATGGACGACCGAGCAGGTCTGGGAGAACACGGATCTGCCGCTTCGCTTCACGACCGCCGTGCTCGCGGGCGACACGCTGTTCGGGATGTCAGGCCGGAACGCCGGCCAGTACTACGCCATGGACGCGCGCAGCGGCAAGGCACTGTGGACATCAGATGGTCGCCAGGCGGCGCACGCCTCCATCGCCCGCTCGGGCGACCTTGTTCTCAGCCTCGAGTCCGACGGCGAACTCGTCGTCCTGCGCAACAGCGCCACCGGGTTCGAGCCGCTGCGTCGCTACAAGGTTTCCGAGACTGAAACCTGGGCGCAGCCAGCGTTCTCCGGCAACCGGATCCTCGTGAAGGACGTGATGTCGCTCACGCTCTGGACGCTGAATTGATCATGGCGACGTGACGTGAGCGTGCAGATTCGGTTCGGGTCCGCTGGTCGCGTCGTGCTGGCCGTGGTGCTGTTGACGGCTCCCGTCGCGGCCGAGGACTGGCCGCAGTTTCGCGGGCCCACCGGACAGGGGCACTCGAGCGAACGCGGGGTGCCGGTCGAGTGGAGCGAGACCAGCAACATCGTCTGGAAGACGCGCGTGCCGGGCACCGGATGGTCGTCGCCGGTGGTCGCGGGCGGGAAGGTGTGGCTGACGGCGACGGAGCCGTCGAAAGCGCGCGGCGGCCGTGGCGGGCTGTCGCTGCGCGCGCTCGCCTTCGATGCCGTCAGCGGCAGCGGGTTGGTCGACGTCGAGGTGTTCCGAGTCGGCTCGCCCGGCCCCCTGAATCAGAAGAACAGCCACGCGTCGCCGACGCCCATCGTCGACGGCGACCGGGTATACGTGCACTTCGGCGCCGACGGCACGGCGGCCCTCGATACGGCGGGGAAGGTGCTGTGGACGGCCCGGCTGCGCTACGAGTCGCAGCACGGCAACGGCGGCTCGCCGGTGGTCTATCGCGACCTGCTGATCGTCAACTGCGACGGCAACGGTAGTGACGCGTATGTCGTGGCGCTCGACACCGCGACGGGAAAGATCCGCTGGAAGACCAACCGCCGCCGGCCGGCGGATCAGGCCTATTCCACGCCGCTCGTCATCCGCACCGGCGATCGCGATCAGGTCGTGTCGACCGGCGCGTATCGTGCGGCGGCCTACGACCCGCTCACCGGCGAGGAGATCTGGCGGGTCGGCTACGACGACGGGTTCTCGAACGTGCCGAGGCCGGTGTTCGGCCTCGGGCTGGTGTTTCTCGGCACGGGCTTCAACACGCCGAAGCTGATGGCGGTGAGGCCGGACGGCCGCGGCGACGTGACGCGCACACACGTGGCGTGGACCCTTGGCCGAGGAGCGCCTTACACGCCTTCGCCGATCCTCGTGGGCAGCGAGCTCTACTACGTGAGCGACACCGGCGTCCTCTCGTCGGTCGACGCGAAGACCGGAGGCGTGATCTGGCAACACCGGCTCGGCGGAAACTACTCGGCCTCGCCCGTCTTCGCCGATGGCCGCCTCTACTTCGCGAGCGAGGAGGGCGTGACGACGGTGCTGCTGCCTGGACCGTCACCTCGCGTGGTCGCCACGAACCGTCTCGACGGCGCCACGCTCGCCTCGATGGCCGTGTCCAACGGTTCGATCTTCATCCGAACCGATACACACCTCTATCGCATCGCCTCGAAGAACTGACCAGGCCCGGCGGGCGGCCAGCCGGCTCGTCTCAAGGTGTGCGCAGTAACGGGTGCAGCTCCGCGACGCGATGCATGTAGCCGCCGGCGGGGGCGTAGTTCTTTGCCGCGGCGTTGCGCAGGTGTTGCGTGGCACGCGAGCGATCGCCGATGGCGTCGTAGTAGAGGCCCACATAGAGCTCGGCGAAGAAGCGCGCCGACGGCTCGGTGCCCGCGGTGGCCAGAATCGCCTCCGGTGTCATCGTGCCGCGAAACATCTCGTAGATCTCGCGCATCGGTGAGCGTTGGTCGGGTCCGACCGGCAGCAGCGCGGCGCGCGCCTTTGCCGGCGACTCCGCCTTCGCCACGCACATGAAGTGCCAGGCCGGGTTCTCGACGTCGTTGGGATTGACCGTGCGATGCGATTCGAACTGGGCGCGGCAGTCCTGGTAGCGGCCGGCGTAGTAGAGGGCGATGCCGCGCTGCCACAGCTGCGGCGCCGCCTGAGGTGCCGCCGCCGCCACGCGGTCGAATCCGGCAACCGACGCGCTCAGGCGTCCGGCCAGAAAGTCGTCGATCGCCTGATCGAGAATCGCGCGCGGGTTGTCGCTGCCGCGCTGCGCTGCCAGCGGCACGATCGCGCCCGCGAGGAAGAGCACGCCGCAGACGAGCAGGAGTACGTAGGGGCCGGCTTCAGCCGGCCCGCGAGCATCACGAGTCAGTCGTATGAGGGCCGGCTGAAGCCGGCCCCCACATGCCCTAGTTCTGGCGCAGATCGAGGCAGACGAGCGTGTTCTCGTTGCGGACATAGACAAACCCGTCAGCAATGGCCGGTAGCGGCCGCACGACGCCGGGCAGCACCTGCGCCCGCGCGAGGGGGCGGAACGCCTGCGGTGACGCCTGCGCCAGCACCATCTCGCCGCTCTCGCGCACGATGAGCAGCTTGTCACCCGCCAGCGTCACGCTGCCGGCGCGGAACTGATCCTGGCTCCACTTGACCGTGCCGGTCTTGAACTCGACGGCGCGGAGGCTGGGCCCGAACTCCTGCCGGCCGTGGAAGCCGTAGAGATGACCGTCGTGATAGACGCTGGTCGCGTAGTGATTCGACATCGCCTCGTCCGAGGCCCACACGTCGACCAGCTTCGAACCCTCCACGCGCAGCACGCCGGCGCCGGGGCCGTACTGCGCCGACACGAAAATCGAATCGCCGACCACCAGGGGAGTCGCCGCGTTGACGGAGCTGGCGTTGCGCGCCCGCCAGCGGCGCTGGAAGTGAATCGCGCCGGTCGCCGGATCGAGGCCGATCAGGTTGTCGCGGGTGAGAAAGATGGCCGAACGCCTGCCGCCAATCGTCGCCGCCATCCCGGACGAGTAGCTGGCGTCGTCGTCGGTCGCGGTCCACAGCACCTTGCCGGTCCTGGCCTCGAACGCGACGAGGCCTGCCTTGTCGCCGCCGATGTTGGCGATGACGCGCCCGCCTTCGACGAGGGGGGAGCCGGCGGCGCCGAAGAACCCCTTCGGCACGTTGAAGCGCTTCATGGTGTCCTCGCTCCACACGCGAGTCCCCTTGGCGAGATCGACGGCATGCAGCTGGCCCTGGGCGCCGAACGTGTAGACGATGCCGTCGGCGACCACCGGCACCGCGCGCGGTCCTTCGTCGAAGCCGAAGTCATCGCGATACGTCGTCGGGTAGGCATACCGCCACGTGGTGGCGCCGGTCCGCGCGTCGAGCGACTCGAGAACCTCTTCGTTGCCCACGCGGTGGAAGAGCAAAACGCGGTTCTGGACGACCACGGGCCCGGCAAACGCCTGCCCGACCGGCTTGCGCCAGACGACTTTCGGGCCCGTGGCGCCCCAGGTCTCCGAGAGCGGAGGGCCGGTATAGACGCCGGTGCGGCTGGGGCCGAGGAACTGTGGCCAGTCCGCGGCGATGGCGGAGACGCCACCCGCCACGAGCAGGACGACGGTCGCGACTGTCCAGCGCGGCATGCCGATGACTTTACCGTATCGTCGCTCATTCTCCGGAGGAGGCGGCACCGTAACGAGGGTCATGTCCCCGTCGTAAGATCGGGCACACATGTCACCGACCGGCGTCCAGGCGCTTCCCGCCGCGCGTGTTCGGGCCTACTACGGCTGGGTCGTGCTGGGCGTGGCCGCGCTGGCCATGGTCGGGACGCTGCCCGGGCGGACGCAGGGGCTGGGGCTCATCACCGAGCCGCTGCTGCGCGACCTCGGCCTCAGCCGCGTCGCCTACGCGCAGATCAACCTGGTGGCCACCCTGATCGGCGCCCTCGGCTGCTTCGGCGTCGGCCGGCTGCTCGATCGGTACGGGAGCCGCAGCGTCCTGACGGCGCTCGCTCTGTTGCTTGGCGCGGTGGTCGTGGCGATGAGTCAGGCGGTGGGATTGGCCGCGCTGCTCGTGTCCGTGACGCTGACCCGCGCCGTCGGTCAGAGCGCCCTGTCGGTGGTCAGCCTGGCCATGGTCGGCAAGTGGTTCCGGCAGCGCCTCACGAAGGCCATGGCGATTTACGCGCTCGTCATGAGCATCGGCTTCATGATCGCCTTTCCCCTCGTCGGCGCGGTGGTGCTGTCGCAGGGCTGGCGGTTCGCCTGGGGCGCCATCGGCGTGTCGCTGCTGGTCGTACTGGCGCCCGTGGCATGGCTGTTCGATCGGTCGTCGCCGGAAGCCATGGGGCTGGAGGTCGACGGCGGGCAGTCCGGCGGCGACGAGGTACGGGTGGAGCCGGCGGCGTGGACGCTGGCAGAGGCGCTGCGGTCGCCGTCGTTCTGGGTGTTCGCGCTCTCCAGCGCCGCCTACGGGCTGGTGGCCTCGGGCATCGGGCTGTTCAACGAATCCATCCTGGCCGAGCGCGGCTTCGCGCCGGAGATCTACCACACCGCGCTCGCCGTCACGGCCATCACCGGCCTGGTGGGCAATTTCGCCGCAGGCGCGCTGGCGGATCGTGGCTCGCTGCGTCACGTCCTGCTGGTGTCGCTCCTGGTCCTCACCGGCGCGCTCGCCGCGCTGGCGCACGTGACGACCGTGGCGCAGGTCATGGCGCAGGCGGTGGCGATGGGCGTGGCCGGCGGCTTCGTGATGGTCGTGTTCTTCAGTTTCTGGGGACGCGCATACGGGCGCGCGCATCTGGGGCGCATCCAGGGCGCGGCCCAGGCTCTCACCGTGCTCGCCTCCGCCGTGGGCCCGCTGTTCTTCGCCAGCTTCGTCGCGACGACCGGCTCGTACGCGGCCGGCTTCTATACGCTCTCGGCTCTGGTCGCGGCGCTCGCCGTGGCGACCGTGATCGTGCCCATTCCCCCCGGTGCGCAGCGGCTGCGCGCCGCCGTCAGGTAGCGCGTGCGTCCCCGGTCGCTCATCGCCCGCGGTCTCGGGTACTACTGGCGCACCCATCTGGCGGTCGTGATCGGCGTGGCCACGGCTGTCGCCGTGCTCGCCGGTGCGCTGCTGGTCGGCGACTCGGTGCGGGCGAGCCTGCGCGACCTGGTGCTGCAGCGCCTCGGCAACACCGACGACGTCGTCGTGTCGGCGAACTTCTTCCGCGAAGCGCTGGCCCAAGGGGTCGCCGCCCATCCGGATTTCACGGCCCGGTTCCGGGCGGTGGCGCCGCTGGTCATGGTGCAGGGCTTCGTCACCGATCAGGAGAGCGGGCGGCGCGCCGGCCGAGTGCTCGTCTACGGCGTCGACGAGCGCTTCTGGCGCTTCCATGACGCGGCGGCGGTCACGGCGATCGCGGATCGCGAGGCCTATGTCAGCCCCGCGCTGGCGCGCGAGATCGGCGCCGCGGCCGATCGCGCCATCCTCGTCCGCGTGCAGCGGCCGTCGGACATCCCGCTCGACTCGCTGCACGGCAGGAAGGATGACGTCGGCCGGACGATGCGCCTGACCGTGCGCGAGGTGCTGCCACCGTCGCGCCTCGGCGAGTTCGCGCTCGATCCGGCACAGGGCGACGTGCGCGCCGTGTTCATGCCGCTGGCCCGCCTGCAGGCCGAGCTCGAGGTCGGGGCGCGCGTCAACGCGCTGCTCGTCCGGCGTGCTACCGCTCTAGGCGATGCTGCGTCCGGCGATCTCGCCGCCATCGTCAGAGACACGGCGACGCTCGAGGACGTCGGCATCACGCTGACGGTGGGCGACGATGGCCGCACGATCGTCGTGGGCTCGACCGCCGGCCTCCTCGAGCCCAGACAGGTCGAGGCGATCGAGCAGGCCCTGGGCGCGGGCGGCATTCGCGGTCAGCCGGTCTTCACCTACCTCGCGAACACGCTTCGCGCCGGCGACCGCGAGATCCCCTACTCGCTGGTCACGGCGACGAGCCTCGATGGCCTGGCGACAGCGGTTCGCGCAGGAAGCCGGCCACCGGCTGGGACCGCGGCCGCACGCGCCTCCCGGAGCCCCAACGACCCCCACGACATCCTGCTCACCGAATGGGCCGCCCGCGACCTGCAGGTCGCGCCTGGCGACCGCGTCTCGCTCGAGTACTACCTCTGGACCGACGGTGGTCAGCTCGTCACGCGCTCCGCGGACTTCCGCCTCGCCGGCATCGTGCCGACCGGCGCGGGCAGCCGCGATCTGGTGCCGACGTTCCCCGGCCTGAGCGACGCGCCGTCGCTCGAGGACTGGGACCCGCCGTTTCCGATCGATCTCTCGCGCGTCCGCCCGGTGGACGAGCAGTATTGGGACGACTATCGCACCACGCCGAAAGCGTTCGTCGCCTACGAAGCCGGGCGCGATCTCTGGCGATCGCGTTTTGGTGAGATGACGTCGATCAGGGTCCCAGCCGCCGATGCCGCTGCGGCGGTGCGCGAGCGGGCGGCGCTGGCCACCCGGCTGCGCGACTCGGTCGATCCGCTGGCGCTGGGGCTGACCGTCCGCGCGGTGCGGGCGGAGGGGATGTCCGCGTCGCGCGGCGCCACCGACTTCGGCCAGTACTTCGTCTATTTCAGCTTCTTCCTGGTCGTCTCGGCGCTGCTGCTCGTGTCGCTCTTCTTCAAGCTCGGTATCGAGCAGCGTGCCCGCGAGGTCGGGCTGCTGCGCGCCGTCGGCTTCGACACCGCCGCCGTGCGCCGGCTCTTCCTCGGCGAAGGGGCCGTGCTCGCGGGCCTTGGCAGCGCGCTGGGCCTGCTTGGCGCCGTCGGCTATGCGTGGCTGATCATGACGGGCCTCGGCACGTGGTGGGTGGACGCGGTGGGCACCACGGCGCTATCGCTCCACGTGTCGGCGGCGTCGCTGCTCGCTGGGGCGGGCGGCGGAATGCTGGCCGCGCTCGTCTGCATCTGGTGGACGCTGCGGAGCCTCCGGCGCGTGTCCGAGCGCAGCCTGCTCGCGGGGCAGGTGTCGCTCGCGGACGACGAGCGGCCGACGGCCACGCGTCGGAACGCGAGACTCGCGGCGGCCATCGCGCTGGCCGCGGTCGGCGCCGGCCTCGTCGCCGGTGCGGCGGCTGGAGTCGTGCCGCCAGCGGGCGCGTTCTTCGGCGCCGGCGCGTCGATGCTGGCCGCGTGTCTCTGCCTGTTCGGGTGGGCGCTTCGCCGCCATCCCCGCCATGTCGTCGCGGGCCACGGCTGGCGGCCGGTGTCGCGGCTTGGCATCCGGAACGCGACCTACCGGCCAGGGCGCAGCGTGGTGTCGGCCGCCGTCATCGCCTCGGCGACGTTTCTGCTGATCGCCGTGGACGCGTTTCGCCGCGACGGCGCGCAGGCGACAGCCGACCCGAAATCTGGGATCGGCGGCTACCAGGTGTTCGTCGAGACCGAGCTGCCCGTGGCCTACGATCCCGGGGCGGGTACGGCTGATCCACTGAACCTCGCCGCCGCCGTCGCGCCGGCGAAGTGGGAAGCCTTCCGCCTGCTCCCGGGCGACGACGCCAGCTGCCTCAACCTCTATGCGCCCGCCAATCCCAGAATCGTGTCGCCGCGGGACGAGTTCCTGCGCGCCGCGCGCTTCACCTTCCAGGGCTCGCTCGCGGCGACGGACGCCGAGCGCGAGAACCCGTGGCTGTTGCTGTTGCGCGCGGAGCCGGATGGCGCGATTCCGGTCATCGCCGACGCCAACTCGATGACCTACGTCCTGCATCGCGCGCTCGGCGAGGACATCGTCATCACCCGCAACGGCCGGGAGATCCGGCTGCGGCTGGTGGCTGCGCTCCGCGACAGCCTCTTTCAGAGCGAGCTGGTGATGGGGCGTGCGAACTTCCAGTCGCTCTTCGCCGACCAGGAAGGGTACCGTGTCTTTCTCATCGATGCGGCCCCGGATCGCACCAACGCGGTCGTCGCCGGCGTCGAGGACGCGCTGGCCGAGTACGGCGCCGACGCGATGCCCACGGCCGAGCGGCTCGCGGCGTTTCACCGGGTGGAGAACACCTACCTGTCGACGTTCCAGACGCTGGGCGGGCTGGGGCTGTTGCTCGGTACCGTCGGCCTGGCAACGGTACTGCTGCGCAACGCGCTGGAGCGGCGCAAGGAGCTCGCGCTGCTGGGCGCCGTCGGCTTCCGGCGCGGGCACTTCGGCACGATGGTGCTGGCGGAGAACCTGGTCCTGCTCGCGGTCGGCCTGCTCGCCGGCGCGGCCGCGGCCAGCCTGGCGATCGCGCCGGCTGTCGCCGCGCGCGGCGGCAGGTGGCCGCTGACGTCGGGGGGATTGCTGCTGCTGTTCGCGGTGTTCGTGGCGGGGGTGTTGTCATCGGCCGTCGCGGCACGCGCTGTCACGCGCGCGCCGCTGCTGGCATCGTTGCGATCGGAGTGACCTCGATGAACGGATGCATGGGGAGAGTGGTGGTGGCGACCGGCGTCGCCGTGACGATGCTGGTGAGTCCGCTCGGCGCCGAGAACTGGCCGCAATGGCGCGGACCGACGCTCAACGGCATCAGCGGCGAGAAGAACCTGCCCGTCAAGTGGTCGACGACGGAGAACGTCGCCTGGAAGGTGGCGGTGCCGCAGTACTCCGGCTCGACGCCGATCATCTGGGGCGAGCACATCTTCCTCAACGTGGCCGACCAGGGGTCGCTGCACCTGTGGGCGCTCGATCGCAACACCGGCGCGACGCGCTGGAAGCGGCTGCTGTCGGGCGGCGATCGCCGCCAGATGAAACAGAACATGTCGTCGCCGTCGCCGGTCACCGACGGCCGCCAGGTCTGGGCGCTGACCGGCACCGGCATGCTGGCGGCCTTCGACTTCGCCGGCAAAGAGCTCTGGAAGCGGGACATCCAGAAGGACTACGGTCGCTTCGGCATCATGCACGGCTACGCGTCGTCTCCGCTGCTGCACGAGGACGCGCTCTACGTGCCCGTGCTGCACGGGATGATGACCGACGACCCCTCGTACATCCTGAAAATCGACAAGGCGTCGGGGAAGACGCTCTGGCGCGTCGAGCGCCCAACGGCCGCGCGCTTCGAGTCGCCCGATGCCTACACCACGCCGGCGCTGCTCAAATACGGCGGCGTCACCGAGATCGTCATCACCGGAGGCGACGTGGTCACGGGCCACGACCCGGCGACCGGCGCCGAGGTGTGGCGCGCCGACGGCCTCAACCCGTACAACGAGGGCAACTACCGCATCGTCGCCTCGCCCATCGTGCACGGCGATCTCCTGTTTACCCCGTCGCGGGAGCGGCCGCTGCTGGCGATCCGGCCCGGCGGCAAGGGCAACGTGACGAAGTCGCACGTGCTCTGGTCGTTCAACAACGGCCCCGACGTACCCACACCGGTGACCGACGGCACGTACCTCTACTCGATCAACGACCGCGGGATCATGTACGCGCTCGAAGCCAGGACGGGCAAGACCGTCTACGGCCCGCAGCGCCTGCGCAGCGCCACCTACAGCGCGTCGCCGGTGCTGGCGGACGGGAAGATCTACATCACGGACGAGGACGGCGTGACCAGCGTGTTGCAGGCGGGCCCGACGTTCGCGAAGCTGGCCGAGAACGATCTTGGCGAGTACACGCTGAGCTCGCCGGCGATGTCGGAGGGGCAGATCTTCCTGCGCACCGACGGGTTCCTCTACGCCATCGGGCAGCGCAGGAAATGATGGCTGGCCACGGAGTACGTGCCCGGCGATCGCCGCAGGGTCGGATTCTCGCCGTCGTGGCGAGTGTCGGATTGATCGCCTCGGGATATCAGTCGGCGGCGCCGGTGGCAGGGCAGGCGGCCGAGCCCGCGGTCCGCATGATTGCGGAGGACGGGGAAGCGGCCCGCTACTGGACGCGCTGGCGCGGGCCGTCCGGGCAGGGGCTGGTTGACGGCAAGGGCTACCCGGATACCTGGTCGGCCACCCAGAACGTGGTGTGGAAGGTTCCGGTCCCGGGTAGCGGCCACTCCTCGCCGATCGTCTGGCGCGATCAGATCTTTCTCACGACGGCCACCGACGACGGCAACCGGGCATCGATTCTCGCCTATCGGCGCAGCGACGGACAGCGCCTGTGGGAAACCGCCGTGCCGCCGGGAGCGCCCGATCGCCCGCACAGCAAGAACGGCTACGCCTCGGCGACGGTGGCGACAGACGGCCAGCGCGTCTACGCCTCGTTCGGCGGCCGCGGGCTGATGGCGGTCGACATGAGCGGCAAGCAGGTGTGGCATGCCGCGATCGGCCGGGTCGAGAACTACCACGGTCCGGCGGGCTCGCCGCTGCTCTACAAGAACAGCGTGATCCTGTATCAGGACCAGCGCTCGGGCTCGTTCGTGGCCGCGTTCGACAAGGCGACCGGCAAGCCGTTGTGGAAGACGCCGCGCGACGCGCAGGTCGGCTGGGGCACGCCGATCGCCATCCGCGTCATCGATCACGACGAACTGATCGTGCACGGGCAGAACCGGGTGGTGGCCTACAACCCCGACACGGGAGCCGAGTTGTGGCGCTGCGGCGGCAGCACCTTCGAGGTGATTCCCACGCCGGTGGTCGGCTACGGGATGCTGTTCTGCTCGTCGGGCCGTGCCGGACCGACGCTGGCGATTCGTCCCGGCGGCAAAGGCGACGTGACCAACACGCACGTCGCGTGGACGACGCCGCGCGGGTCGCCATTCGTGCCGTCGCCCATTCTTTCAGGCGACCTGCTCTACACGATCAACGACATGCAGAGCATCGTCTCGGCGTTCGACGCGAGGACCGGCGCGAGTCTATGGCAAGGACGGCTGGGCGTCGCCACGCGCGAGGGGTTCTCCGCGTCCCCCGTCGCGCTGGACGGCAAGGTGTTCTTCACCAACGACGAAGGCGACACGTTCGTGCTGCGGGCCGGTAAGACATTCGAGCTGCTGCACGTCAACCGTATCGGCGAGCAGACGCTGGCGTCGCCGGCGTTGGTAGACGGC
>DATMDI010000435.1:0-3516 GCA_035557875.1 Vicinamibacterales bacterium | reverse complement strand
GTGGGGGCCGCCTTCAGGCGGCCCGGGGCCGGCTAAAGCCGGCCCCCGCGACGTCAGAACCAGCGGCGGGCCCAGACGACCGACGCCATCGCCTGGTGTGAGAAGTCGGTCTGCGAGAACAGCCGCCTCGCGCGATAGCTGGCCCGCGCCGTCACTTCCGGCGTGATGCGGAATCCGACCGTCTGCTCGGCTCCCGCGAACGTCTGCCGCTGGTCCGGGGCCAGCAGCGAGGCGGGTCCGGTCAGCCGTTCCACCCGCGCCGCCACGAACCAGCGCGGGGTCAGCGTCTGTTGTCCCTGCACGTACCAGCCCGACTCCACCGCGTGGCCCGACGTTGTCTCGAGCGTGTCGCGGACCCATTCGCCGCCGATTTTGGTGTAGCGGAACGACAGCTCCGCTTCGACGGTCGCCACGGTGGCCATCCGATCGGAGTCGCTGAACGGCACTTCCTCGGCGCGCCGCCAGGGGCCGCGGGTCACCGACCCGCCGACGCGAAGGCCGACGAACGGCGTGACGCCACCGCCCACGACGACGTTGGTGAACCGCGGCGGGTTGTTGCTGCCGAAGGTGCGCCGCGTGCGCAGCGGCGACGTGTCGATGACGGCCGCGCGTACGTCCCAGTGCGTAGCCGAGACCGTGGTGCTCACGCCGAGCGGATAGATCGCGCCGAGCAGGGTCACGCGCGGACTGAGCGGTTCGGGCGCCGGCATGCCCTGGAAGAGCGACGACGGCTGCGCCACGGTGGGATTGAGATGCGGCCGCAACGTCAGGTTGGCCAGGCCCACCGGCGAGGTGATCAGCCCGCCCTCGACGCGAACGCCGACAGCGCCCTTTCGCTCGAAGCGGACCGCCGCGAGCCACAGTTGCCGGTTCCACTCGCCGTTGGCCTGCCGCTGCGTCCACGGACGGGCGACGAACTCGAGGCCGCGCACCAGCCGCGCCGCAACGTAGGCGTCGAAGATGGCGCCCGTGGCCGTAGCGCCGTTGGCGTCGATGGCCCGATCGACGTCGGCCGAGGTGTCGAGCGTGAGCCACGACGGCGCGGTAAGCCGTTGCGCCGCGGCGGGTGACGGCCACAGGAGCGCAAGGACGCACGCCAGGGCCGCACCGCCCCACAGGAAAGACGCGCGATCAGCTCGCCACATCCTGGAACCTACGCACGCCGGTCGGAGCTGCGCGCAACGCCTTGTGCGGCGCGCACACACCATCTGGTCGCGCCGCCGAGGCGGCCGCTTCACTGCGCCGGCACCGGCAGCACGAACTCCACTGACGCCGTCCGCCCGGGTTCGGTGCGGATGCGCAGCGTCGTCTCGCCGAGCCGTTCGTGCCAGGCCGTCACCTGCTGGCTGCCGGCCGGCAGGTTGTCGAGCTCGAAACCGCCGTCCGCATCGGGCACCGTGAACCAGGGATGGCTGAAGACGATGACGGTGGCGGCCATGTGCGAGTGGATGTCGCAGAACACCTTGACGATGCCGGTCTTGTCGAAGCGAACCGCGCGCGACTCGCCGCGCGGAAAGCGCCCGAGGTTGAAGGTGCGGGCGCGCGAGAGCGAGAAGACGTTGTGGAAGATCGGATCGTCGTTGGGAAAGTCCACGGTCGAGCCGAGTGGCACCGCGACGACGCGCGGCAGGAAGGTCTCGCCGCGCTGCCGGATGGTCGCGCGCCGCGGCGACACGGTGCCGGCTGGCGCGTCCTTGAGATAGACGACGACGTTCTCGACTTCCGTCGGCGGCGCCAGCTGCGCCGGGGCCACCGCGCGTGACGGGTAGGCCGATGACGGGCGCCGGCTGGAGGGCGGAATGTCGATAACGACGCGACCCCGCACCGTGGCGGTCTGCTGCGCGGCCGGGCGGCTTCCGGTGGGCAGTACGGTCGCCGCGAGCGCCAGCAGCAACGAGAGCCCGAACACTCGCACAGGCGGGAGATTGTATGCGAAGAAGCTTACGAGGCTTCGACTCGGACTGAGGAGCGTGCAGGCTCAGCCTGGCCGGGCGGCCCGGGCCGCTCCGGCCGATAAGGTATCGTGACCGCATGGTGACGGCCGTACTGGCGGTTCTGCTCGCCTCGACGCCGCCGGCGCCGGAGGCCGGCATCTCCGAGGCGCTGGCGCGCGAGCGGGCGTTGGCTGTCCGCGACCTGCGCTACGACATTGCCCTGCAGGTGCCGATGGTCCGGGCCGAGCCGGTGACCGGCCGGATGGTCGCCCGGTTCGTGCTGGCGGCGTCCGGGCGCATCGTCCTGGATTTCGCGCGCCCGCGCGATGCGGTGCGGGCAGTCCGCCTCGATGGCCGCGAGGTGCCGTACGACGTGGTCAACGGCCACATCGTGATCGCGTCGGCTGCGGCGGGGCCGCGCGACCTGGCAGTGGACTTCGTCGCCGGGGACGAGGCGCTGAACCGCAATGACGAGTTTCTCTACACGCTGTTCGTCCCGGCGCGCGCGCGGCTGGCGTTTCCCTGCTTCGACCAGCCGGACCTGAAGGCGCGCTACACGCTGACGCTCACCGTGCCCGCTGGCTGGCAGGCGGTGAGCAACGGCGCGGCGCTGACGCGCACCGCAGGCGACGTCGCGGCGCCGGCGACACTGGCGTTTGCGGAAACGCAGCCGCTGCCCACCTATCTGTTTGCGTTCGCGGCCGGACGCTTCACCGTGGAAACCGCCGAACGCAACGGCCGCGAGATGCGGATGTTCCATCGCGAGACCGACGCGGCCAAGGTGGCGCGCAACCGCGACGCGATCTTCGACCTGCACGCGTCGGCCTTGCGGTGGCTCGAGGATTACACGGCGATTCCGTATCCGTTCGGCAAGTTCGACATCGTCGCGATCCCCTCGTTCACGTTCGGGGGCATGGAGCACGCGGGCGCAATCTTCTACAACGCCTCGGGGCTGCTGCTCGACGAATCGGCCACCCAGAACCAGATGCTCGACCGGGCGAACGTGATCGCGCACGAGACGTCGCACATGTGGTTCGGCGACCTCGTCACCATGCGCTGGTTCAACGACGTGTGGATGAAGGAGGTGTTCGCGAACTTCATGGCCGACAAGATCGTGAATCCGTCCTTCCCGGACGTGAACCACGAGCTGCGCTTCCTGCTGGCCCATTACCCATCCGCCTACGGCACCGACCGTACCGCCGGCACCAACGCCATCCGCCAGGTGCTGGACAACCTCGATCAGGCGGGCCAGATGTACGGGCCGATCATCTACGACAAGGCGCCGATCGTGATGCGGCAGCTCGAGATGATCATGGGGCCTGACGGGTTCCGCAACGGGCTGCGCGACTACCTGAAGGCCTACCAATTTGGCAACGCCACCTGGATCGACCTGGTGCGCACGCTCGACGCGCGGACGCCGCGCGACCTCGCGGCGTGGAGCCGCGCGTGGGTGGAGGAGCGGGGCCGTCCGGCGATGACGACCCGGATCCGTACTCGACCCGACGGGCGCGTGCGCTCGATCGAGCTGTCGTCACGCGACGCCATGGGGCGCGGGCTGGTGTGGCCGCAGCGCCTGGTGGTG
>DATMDI010000434.1:0-2536 GCA_035557875.1 Vicinamibacterales bacterium | reverse complement strand
CGCTGCAAGAGCGCCAGCGTCAACTTCGCGCTGTCCTGCCCGGTGCGGACAATCGCCTGCAGGATGGCGGGCGTGATCGGCCGGTCGTCGTTGCGGAACTGCTCGATGAGGGCTGTATTCGCGGGGTCCTTCGCGGCCTCGGTCATGCGCGCCCAGTGCGATTCGGTCGCGGTGCGGAGGTCCTGCTCCGCGGCCTCGGCCGACCGCTTCGACTCCCGCTCATACCAGCGGGTCGCGGCGGTGTGCTGCTCCTCGAAGTGCGTGAAGCGCGCCATGGCCTTGGTGTAGTCGCGCAGCGGGTCCGCGCTGTCCTTGAAGTCCTCGAAGGTCGGCTCTTTGAGCTGGAAGGGCGGCGGGGGCGCGAGCGGACGGCGCTGGCCCTGCGGGGGCGGCGGGGCGGCAGCAGGCGGCGCGGCCACCGGTGGGGCGGTGCCCCGGCTCGGAGCCCCCTCACGAGCGGTCCCAGCGGCCACCGGCGGCGCGCCACCGTTCTTGAGGGTATCGCGCTCGCGCTCGGCCTCGCGCAGCTTCCGCGTCAGCTCCTGAATCCGCGGCACGTCGTCGGCGCTGGCCTGCTGCGAGGCCGCGCGGCGGCGGAAGCCGTTTTTCTCGAAGCGGCCGTCCGGTCGCCGCGGCGGCTCGTTCTTCTCGGTCGCCTCTTCGGGCTGCAGGGCCTGTCCGGTGGCGTCGAGGCCGTTGGTGCCGGTCTGGGGCGAGGTGACTGGGGCTTCGGGCGGGCCCTGATCAGGCGATTCGGTCCAGCCGCCTGCGTCGGTGGTGGTGGTGGGACGGTCTACAACTGCCAAAACACGCTCCTGCGTCGAAATTTCGACGATTGACCCGTGAAACCTACTCGAAAGCCGATCCCGGCCGTATCCGGGGTTTTCCCTAGGATCGGGCCTGTATTTCCCGCAGAATCCGCTCCTCGATCCGCGCGTCCTCTTCCGCCGCCCACCGCTTGAACACGGCCTGGACGTGCGGCTGCGCGGCCCATTTGTCGCCGTGCTTCCGGCAGAACCCGCCACCGGGGAATGCCGTGGGCTCCTGGCACCCGGACACCATGCACCACTTGGGCGCGGCGGCGTCGAGGTCGAAGTCCACGCTGAAATTGACCGTCATATCCACGTCCATATAGCCCCTAAACGCCGGTGAAACGCCGCAAAACGCCGGTGCTACGTCCACCAGCGCCCTGTGTGCCCCGGCGGGCGACGAAACCCGAACCACGGCTTGAAGATCGGGCAGTGCCAGACGAAGGCGAGCGCGGCCAGCGCGATCAACCAGACCATTTCCGCCCCTTGCCCAGCATCGTGCGCCCGTAGTTAGTGCGCCACGGCTCTCCGATGAAGCGCACCCCGGCGCGGGATCGCACCGGCCGGGATGCCCCCAGATACCACAGCCACCCGAGGCGCTTGTCGAAGGCGTAGGCCTGCGCGACGGTCAGCTCGGCCATCCTACCCGCCGTACAGCTTCGGCGACGGCGTCTCCGGCAGCCCCTGGCCCGGCCGTCCCTGGAACGGCGGCAGACCCTGATCCGGCTTCGGCTGTGAGCCCGGCAGGCCCTGATCCGGCCGTCCACCGCTGCCCGGCAGCTCGTTGCCCGGTGTCGGCGGCGTGCCGGTGCCCGGCAGGCTGTTGTCGGGCACCAGAATCAGCCCGACGCACGCCAGCCACTTCACGACAAACTTCTTGCCCGGCCGCGGCAGGCCCTGGTCCGGTCCCGGCTGCTGCCCTGGCAGGCTGTTGTCGATGGTGGGGTCGAACGGGAACACCGGCAGGTTCACGGCACCGGGCGGCAGGCCCTGGTCCGGTCGCCCGCCCTGCCCGCCGGGCAAGCTGTTGTCGGGACGGCCGGGGACGCCGCCCGGCAGGCTGTTGTCGGGCAGGCCACCCTGGCCGTCGAGGAACGTGATGAGCGCCATGCGTGATGTCGGCATCGAGGAGACTCCTTGGAGAAGGGAAACGCCTAGTGTGCGCCTCGCGCGTGACGCCCGCCTACTCAGCTAGTTCTGGTAGAGCGCGACGAGGTTGGTGGCGGTCGTGCCCGCGGCGTTGACGCGGCGCGCCGCCAGCGGCAGCACTGTCCCCGCCGTCACACCGGTGAGCGTGACCGGCACGTTGTTCTGCATGACCGCCGCGACGTTGCCCGCGGTGCCGACGAGGATCGCGTCGGTCACGCGCGGCAGGTCGAGCGTGTCGCTCGGCGTGATCACGCCCCAGAGATTGAAAGCCACAGAATCCTCCTACCGTAAGACGTTGGGAATCGCGACGAACCGCGTGAGCACCCACAACAGCATGACCACGAGCGCGATCACCTGAATCGCGGTCGCCCACACCGGCGGCATCGGGATGTTGGTCGTCACCAGCCACACGACGAAGCCGATGATGACGACGACGAGCAGGATCATGAGCAGGTCCACGTCAGGCCTCCTTCGGGGGCGGGGGCGGCGCGGGATGCGCCACTTGGAGCAGGTCGCAGGGCGGCACGCCCTCGCCGTCCGAGCGCGGGCACGTCGCCACGAGCACCGAGAAGGCGTTG
>DATMDI010000433.1:0-3842 GCA_035557875.1 Vicinamibacterales bacterium | reverse complement strand
GCCGCCGCCATGGCGGGTGCTGGGTGAGTAGTAGCGGCGCACGTTGGACGGCAGAGGGATGTCGCGGTCGGCGCGCGTGCCCACCATGTTCTGCGACATGCGCAGCGAGTAGAACTCCGCCGACCCGAACGTCTCGACGATCTTCGGGCAGGTGTCGGACGCGCGGCAGCGCGCCAGCAGCCCGCCCACCTTGCGTCCCCGTGCCGTGTCCGTGTAGTCCTCCCACCAGAGCACGCCTTCGCTGCCGGGCTCGTACATGTCGGCCGCGCCGCTCGGCGCCGCGAAGCGGATGTTCATGGCCAGCTGGCGGGCGGCGATGTTCGGATTCATGCCGTCGAATACCCGGCGCCGGCGCTCGTCCTGGTTGAAGCCGAGGTGCAGGAAGCTGCGCAGGTAATTGCCGGACTGTGACGTGCCCTGCGCGACGGCGTAGCGCGTCGTCGCGCCGAGCGGATGGTCCGCGTCGTGGCGCCGCAGGAAGGCGATCAGGTCGCGGGTGGCGGCAAAGCCGATGCCGTGCACTGGCGGGTCCTTGGCCGTGTAGGTGAGCTCGTAGAGCGAGGCCGGGTCGAACCCGTCCTTCAAACAGACCTTGGCCGGATCGGGCTTGCCGGGAAATGGCGTCTGCGCGCAATCGGCAAAGGCCCACGCGCTGGCGGCGACCGGCACGCGCGCCCCCTCCTCCGACAGCCGGCGCGTCAGCGTCGCCTTGGCCGTGTCGAGGCTCGCGGGGGTGGCAGTGCCGGTGACGCGGCCGCGGATGATGGGTTGCGTGGTGGCGCCGGGAGGCGCGTCGTAGAAACGCGCCATGACCGGACCGGTGATGCTCGACCCGTCGGGGTTCCGTGCCACCGCCGTCACCAGCGTCTCGATGCCGGCGCCGGGCGCGATGTCGGCCTGCCAGCCGCTGGCGACCAGGACGTGGCCGCTGGCGCGGAAGTCGGCGAAGTAGCCGGCGCCCTCGATGTTGGCGCGGCCGCGGTTCGGCACCTGGTACACCAGCACACCGGTCGCCCGGGTCATGTCCACCGGCTTGAGGATGGTGAAGGTGGCCGAATACTCCACCATGCCGCGGGCGTTGCGCGGCGCCAGCGCGATGTCGGTGATCACGGCGTTGAGCGCCTGTTTCGGATCGAGCTCGCCGAAGAACCGCCCGGTCAGCTTCTCGTAGGGCTGGTGGGCGTTCTGCAACGGCTGTCGCTGCTCGACCGTGAGCTTGACGACCTCGGCCCGCGCAGACATGGCCGCCATGAGTGCGCAGGCGGCAAGAGACAGGGTTCGACAGCGTCTGACCATGCGGCAGATGCTACGTCAAGCGGTCGGGCTTCGCGCCGAAAAATCCCGCCGGCTCAGCTCGGAAACCGGCAGTCGTCGCCGATGATGGGATCAGGCCGATGCGAATCTTCCACTGCGATCACTGCGACAACCTCGTTTTCTTCGAGAACACCCACTGCGTGCAGTGCGGACACCTGCTGGCGTTTCTGCCCGATCTGATGGAGATCGGGTCGCTCGATCCCGACGGCGAGCAGACCTGGCGCTCGCCGCACCCGGCCGCCGAGCGCCGGACCTATCGGCTCTGCGCCAACTACTCCGGCGCCCAGGTCTGCAACTGGGCCGTGGACACCCGGCACGGCGAAGCCCTGTGCGAGGCGTGCCGTCTCACGACCACGATTCCGGATCTGGCCGTCGAACGCCATCAGGCCGCGTGGTACAAGCTTGAAGTCGCCAAGCGGCGGCTCCTCTACACGCTCCTCAGCCTCCGGCTGCCGATTGTGCCGCGGTCGCAGGATCCTCGCGGCCTGGCCTTCGAGTTCCTCGCCGACGCGGCGGACGGACCGCCCACGGTGCTGACCGGTCACACCGGCGGCGTGATCACCATCAGCCTGGCGGAAGCCGACGACGCCGAACGCGAGCGCCGGCGTCACGCGCTCGGCGAACCCTACCGCACCCTGGCCGGCCACGTGCGTCACGAGTCGGGTCACTACTACTGGGATCGCCTCATAGCCGGCACGAATCGGCACGACGCGTTCCGCGCCCTGTTCGGCGACGAGCGCGACGACTACCAGGCGGCGCTGCAACGCCACTACGCCGGCGGCCCGCCGGCAGACTGGCAGGCGCGGTTCGTCACCGCCTACGCCAGCGTGCACCCGTGGGAGGATTGGGCCGAAACCTGGGCCCATTACCTCCACATCACCGACACGCTGGAGACGGCGGCGGCCTGCGGCGTGTCGATCCGCCCGCGGCGGCGTGACGAGCCGACGCTCACCCAGATTCCGTCGAGCGCGGGGACGCTCGCCAGCCCGTTCGATCGCCTGATCACGAGCTGGTATCCGGTGACCTATCTGCTCAACAACCTCAATCGCGGCCTGGGCATCACCGACGCCTACCCGTTCGTCCTGTCGCCGCCGGCGGTCGAGAAACTCCGCTTCGTGCACGAGACGATCGCGCTCGTTTCGTGCGCCCTGCCGACGGGCGAGGCCTGCGAAACCGCCACTCCGTGAGCACGTTGCCGAATCAGATGTAGGCGCCGCGCCGTACGACGACCGCGCGCTACGCTCTCGCGAAATCAATGAAGCCTCGATCGACGTCCGCGGCGGTGAGCCGCACGTCCACGCGATCGCCGACGTCGAGACCGGCAAACCCCTTCACGAGACGCCCCTCGACCGCCGTGCCCAGCGTGCGCACCCAGGTGCCCTTTTCAGATGCGCCAGTGACGATGGCGTGGAACCGCTCGCCGATGCGCGACTGCAGAAACAGCGCTGCCGCCGACTTGCGAACCTGGCGCTCGACCTTGGCCGCCTGGTCCTCCTGCACCGTGCAGTGCAGCGCCAGCGCCGTCAGCGTGGCGCGATCGTACGGGGGCGGCGCGCCTGCGATGGCGGCTTTCACCAGCCGCTGCGTGATCAGATCGGGAAAGCGGCGGTTGGGCGCGGTGGAGTGGGTGTAGTCGGTCACCGCCAGGCCGAAGTGGCCCGACAGCGGCTGGCCGGGGGACTCGACAGCGTACTCGCCCGAACCGAGCATCTTCACGATCGAGAGCGACAAGTCCTGGAAACGCAGCGGATCGGCGGCGCGCCGCCGCAGCAGGAAGGCGTCGAGCGCCGCGGCGTCCGGCACTTCGGGTAGCCGCTCGCCGAACGGTTCCGCGAGCGCGACAATGCGGTCCCACCGCCGCGGTGCGCCCAGCACACGCCGGATTGAGGCGAACCCGTCGCGCTCGAGCCGACCGGCGGTCGCGGTGTTGGCTGCGATCATGAGGTCCTCGATCAGTTCCTTGGCGCGGTTCTTGGTGTCGGTTCGGAGATCGGTGATGTCGTCACCGGCAAAGACCGGCCGCGGCTGCAGCGTCTCGAGCGTGAGCGCCCCGTGCGCGTGCCGCCGCTGGCGCATGGCCTGCGCCGCCGTGTCCTGCAGACGCAGCACCTCCGCCAGCCCGGGAATCGCGTTCGCGTGGGACGGCAGCGCGCCGGTATCCAGCAGCCAGGCGCCGACCTCGTCGTACGTCAGCCGCGCCTTGTTCGTCACGACGGCGCGGAAGAGATCGGACGCCTCCACCGCGCCGTCACGATCCACTGTCATCTCCACGACCACTGCTAACCGGTCGTCACCCTCGCCCAGCGAGGTGAGATCCGTCGAGAAGCGCTCGGGCAGCATCGGAAAGACCTTGGCCGGCGTGTAGACCGAGGTCGTGTTGGTGCGCGCGTGATCGTCGCAGGCCGACCCCGCCGCCACCGACGCGTCGACATCGGCAATGGCCACCAGCAGCCTGGTGCGGCCGCCGTCGAGCGGTTCGGCAACCGACAACTGGTCGAGGTCGCGCGAGTCGTCGTTGTCGATCGAGC
>DATMDI010000432.1:0-9752 GCA_035557875.1 Vicinamibacterales bacterium | reverse complement strand
CATCTTCAACAAGGAGATGAAGGATCTCGTCGCGGCCGGCGCCAAGTATTTGCAGTTCGAGGACCTCGGCCCGTGGATGGGGCTCTTCACCGGCAACAAGGATGACTTCAAGTGGGTCCGCGAAAGCGTCGAGATGTGCTGCGACGGCGTGGACGCAAAGATCGGCTGGCACTTCTGCTTCGGCAACGCGTGGGGCAATGACATCCTCAGCGCCAACTTCCCGCAGGGCTACCAGACCGTGCTGCCGCACTTCTTCGGCACCGCCGGCATCGACGAGTTCGTGCTGGACTACGCCAACCGCGACATGGACGGCGTGGACTTCCTGAAGGGGTTGCCGGCCAACCAGGGTATCCAGCTTGGCGTGCTCGACATCCGCACCAACGCCATCGAGACGCCCGCCAAGATCGCGGACCGCATCCGCCGCGCCGCGAAGCACGTCTCTCCCGACAAGATCACGCTCAGCTCGGACTGCGGCATGAAGCCGCTGGCCCGCATGGTGGCGAAGATGAAGCTCAACGCGCTCGTCGAGGGCGCCAACATCGTCCGCAAGGAAGTTGCGGGTTAGTAGCGAGGACTTGAAATGGCAAAAGTAATAGCAGTACTGGGCGCGACGGGCACGCAGGGCGGCGGGCTCTGCCGGGCCATCCTGGCCGACAAATCGGGTGGCTTCTCGTGCCGCGCCATCACGCGCGACCCGAGCAAGGACAAGGCGAAGGAACTGGCCGCAGCCGGCGCCGAAGTGGTCGCGGGCAATCTCGACGACGTGGAGAGTCTCAAGAAGGCGTTCGCCGGCGCCCATGGCGTGTACGCGGTGACAAACTTCTGGGAGCACTTCTCCGGCCAGAAGGAAAAGGACCAGGCCAAGAACGTCGCCGAGGCCGCCAAGGCCGCTGGCGTGCAGCACGTAATCTGGTCGACGCTCGAAGACACGCGCCAGTGGATGCCGGCGGGCGACACGCGGATGCCGATGCTGCAGGACAAGTACCGCGTCCCGCACTTCGACGCCAAGGCCGAGGCCGACACCTATTTCGCCGGCCTGCCGACCACCTTCCTGCGCACGTCGTTCTACTGGGACAACCTCTACATGTTCGGCCTGGCGCCGAAGAAGAACGACGCCGGCCAGTACGAGTGGACGTTCCCGCTCGGCACCGCCAAGATGGCCGGCATCGGCGCCGAGGACATCGGCAAGACCGCCTACGGCGTCTTCAAGGCCGGTGACCAGTACGTCGGCAAGACTGTCGGCATCGCCGGCGAGTTCATCGACGTCGAGTCGATGGGCCAATCGCTCTCGAAGAACCTCGGCATCGGTCCGGTGAAGTACAACGCGGTCGACGCCAACGTCTATCGCAGCTTCGGCTTCCCCGGCGCCGACGAGATGGGCAACATGTTCCAGGTCTACCGCGACTTCGAACAGCCGTTCAACGCCAACCGCAATATCGATGTCGCGCGCCAGCTGAACCCGGCGCTGATGAACTTCGATCAGTGGGTGGTGGCGAACAAGGCGAAGATCCCCGTATAGGCTCCCGGCTTCGGGCTTCAAGACAAACGGCCGGCGGAATATCGCCGGCCGTTTTGTCGTACGTGGCCGCGGGTCTTTAGACCCGCCCCAGCGAAGGCACTCGCCAGTGGCTGCGGGTCTTCAGACCCGCCTCACTGGGGATTCGCGAATTTCTTTCTGCGCGCGAGCGTCTCCTCGAGTTGATACAGCCGCCCTTTGATCTCGCCGTTGTTCGGCTCGATCTCGAGCGCCTGCTTCAGCGTCGCAATCGCGCCCTCTTCGTCGCGCCGGCTCTGCGCGATCGCCTTCACCACGAGCGAGTTCACCGATTTCGGGAAGAACTCCAGGTTCAGCTCGGCGAGCGGAATCGCCAGCTCGGGCCGCGACTGACCGAGACGGCGCGCGGCGGAGAGCAGCGTCTCCTCGCCGAAGTCGTAGGCGCCTCGCCCGTAGTGCCGGGTGCGGAGCTCGCGATACTGCGCGACGGCGGCATCGGCCCCGTCCCGCAGACCGGTCAGCATGAGAACTTCCGCGAGTGGACGCGGAATCGCAACGCCGCGATGACAGGTGGCGCAGGTGACGCCTGCGGCTTCGCGCGCGGTCTTCCCCGCCGCGGTCTGCACGGTCGCATTGAGGGCGTGGGTCATCGCGATCATCTCGCGGGCGACGTCGAGGCGCGGCTTGCCGTTGGCGGTCGTCCTCGGCGGCCCGCCGCCGCGCCCTCCGTGGCAGTAATCGCAGGTGACGCCGAGCGCCGCCGCGACGGCGGGCATGTCGGGCAGCGGCGGCTTGGCCGGCGCCAGCTCCTGTGCCAGCGCGCCAGCCGCCAGGGTGAGCACGGCAACGGTCAGCAGGGCGACAGGTCCGGGGCTCGTCATGGCGGGTATTTTCACATGGCAAGGCGCGTACAATCCTGTCCGCGATGACCCACCTTTCTCGACGACTGCCTGCCCTGCTCTGCGCCCTCGGTGCCGCCACGTTCGCCGCCGCACTGTGGGTAGACCCGTCCACCCGGGTCGCCGCGCAGAGCGCCGCCGACCCGTGCGCCGGTGCCCGTGACCTCCGGATGACGAACGGCAAGATCGCGACGATGGACGCGCGCGGGACGACCGTCCGTGAGGTGACCATCCAGAACGGCCGCTTCACGGCCGTCGGACCGCGGTCGGGCCAACGCCTGAGCGCGTGCACTCGCACCCTCGACCTGGGCGGACGCACCGTCGTCCCAGGGTTGATCGACAACCACAACCACATCGTGCTGCTCGGGATCCGCCCGGGCTATCACACGCCGCTCGAGAGCGCGCGGTCGATCGCCGACGTGCAGGCCATCATCGCCGCCCGCGCCAAGGCGGCTCCGGCCAACGCCTTCATCACCTCCATGGGCGGGTGGAACCCGGCGCAGTTTGCCGAGAAGCGCCTGCCGACGCTGGCCGAGCTCGACGCCGCGGCCGCCGGCCGCCCGGTGCTCGTGTTCCAGGGGTTCACCGGTCCCGCCGCCACCAACACACCGGGCCGTGCGTTCTTCACCTCGAAGGGCGTCGCGGTGAGCGACACGGGGCAGATCGCGGCCAATGCCCCCTCGATGGCGGCGCTCAACGCCCTGCGCGCCGCGCAGACCTTCGAGGACCGCAAGCGCGGCACAGCGGAGGCGATGGCCTACTCCGCCAGTGTCGGCGTGACCACGAACACCGACATGGGCGCGTTCAACCTGCCAGGCACGCCCGATCTACAGGGCTCGTTCGAGGCCGACACGCTGGCCAGCGCCGACCAGTTCCGCATGTACGACGCGGTGCTGGCGGTAGCCCGCGAAGGAAAGATGACGACGCGATTGCGCGTCTTCTTCCTGACCATGGACACGCGGCCGGACGTCCCGGTGCTGTCGCAGCGGCTGCGCAACACGTTCGGCGACTTCGGCGACGGGATGGTGAAGGTGTCGGGCATCGGCGAGTTCGCCACGCAGTGGCCCCTCTTCGGCCAGGCGCCGCCCACCAACTACACCGCGGCGTTGCAGGCCGTCGCCAGGGCCGGCTGGGCGTTCCAGCAGCACAGCCTGTCACCAGCGGAGAACGAGCTCACCATCAGCACGTTCGAGACGGTGAACAAGACGACGCCGATCAAGGATCTGCGCTGGTCGCTGGCGCACGTAGGGTCGATCGACGCGGCCGGGATCAACCGGCTCAAGGCGATGGGGGCGGCGATCGCCGTGCACCCCTTCCAGTATCTGGCTGGCGGACGCGGCGGCCCGCCGCTGCGCACGATCGTGGACAGCGGCATCAAGGTGGGCGCCGGGTCCGACTCGGCGCAGATCTCCACCCTCAACCCGTGGAACATGATTTCTTACATGGTGACCGGCCGGAGCTCCGACGGCGTGCTCATCAACGCCGGACAGCAGCTGACGCGCCTGGAGGCGCTGCGGCTCTACACCGCCGAGAACGGCTGGTTCCTGCGCGAGGAGAACCAGCTCGGAACGATCGAGCCGGGCAAGCTCGCGGATCTCGTCGTGCTCACCAACGACTATTTCGATCCCAAGCTGGTGCCCGACGACATGATCCGCTCGCTGCACTCGGTGCTGACGGTCGTGGACGGCAAAGTGGTCCACAACGAACTCCCCCAGCGCTGAGTCCCGGTGCGGCCTCCTTCGATCGCCTCATCCGCGTCAGCCGAGGTTCTGCCGGCCTTCAAGGTTGCGTTCTCCTACGCCGGTGAGCAGGCCGCGTTGGTTGGAGCCATTGCCGAGGCCGTCAGGCGCACTCTCGGTCCTGACACCGTCTTCTTCGCCGAATGGTACGTGAGCCTCATCAGCGGAGACGGCGCCGACGTACTTCTGCAGAAGATCTACGGCCCCGCCGGCGCCGTGGTCGTCGTTCAGTGCCTGTCGGCGGAGCAACAGAGCAAGCTGTGGACACAGATCGAGTCGAACGCGATCGCCGAGCGCCTGACGGGGGACGGGCGAATGAGCGTGTTTCCGCTCGAAGTCGCCGTGGGCGGGAACACCAGGCCGTTCGAAACCATCGCGCCGCAGGCCTATCGGCACCCGGTGCTGGTCAGCGCGCGGTCGATCGTCGATCGGCTGCGGTTCGTCGAGTCGATCGGTTCCGAAGGTTCAGGGGCAACGCGGACGCAGGCGGTGATGAGCGTCGAGACACCCGATGCCGCGATGCTGGACACGGTATACGTGACCGATTTCGAGAAGAACGAAACGCTCATCCGCAACGCCATGGCGCTCTACGAATCGCGGCTCCCGAGCGCCGAGCGCTACGACTTCGAGATGATGGTGAGCCTCGTGCGCCGGCACCTCTCCGACGAGTTCGGCCCCGATTGGACGGCCCATTTTCTGGTCGCGCTCTTCGGCGGCCGGACCGTCGGCATGCTCCTCTGCTACGAGCACCTCGCGCGCCGCCGCGCATTCATTTCCTACCTGGTGGCATACAACCCGAGGGATCGCGGCACTCACCCGCCGGACGTCAGCGAAGAACTGGCCAGGCGGCTGATGACGGCGCGAATGGAGCGCGGCTTGCCCCCAGCGACGTTCCTGTTCGAGGTCGATGATCCCGCGCTCGCGGACAACGCCCGGGAGCGCCGCAACCGCGCGTCCCGTCTGAAAGTGTTCGGAGAGCTCGCGCCGTTCAAGGCCCTGCACCTCCGAGCTCTCGACCTCGCGTACTTGCAACCGAATCTGAACGGACCGGTCCGGGGCGGCGAGCGGCCTCTGCTTCTCTGCTACGCCGCGCCCCGCCTCGGCAAGACGCTTTCGAAGGCCGACGCCATCGCGCTTCTCACCTGGACCTACACCGAACTGTACAGCGACGACGTCTACGAAAACCCGAGCGAACGGGCCGAATGGGCCCGCTATACGCACGAACTGCTGGCGCACGTCACGAGCCAGCTGCCGGATCCGATTCGTCTGCTGAAACACGACGAGGCCGGCGCGCGCCAGGCCGCTTCAAGGTCCTGACGGCTGCCCCCTGCTGCAACAGGCAAGCCTGAGGACCTGCGGCTGGGAAAGCTACTTCAGGTTCGCGCGGAACTCCGGATACATCGTCGCGGCGCCGCCGCGCGTCGCCGCCTCCGGCAGCTTGTGTGCCGCCGCGAACTCTGTCAGAAACCGGTTCTGGCCGGGGAGGTAGTGCGGCACCGCGCCGCGGGGCTGGCTGGCGATCTCCACCACCGCCGTGCACGGATAGAGCAGCTGCTGCGGCGCCAGCGGCCGCGGGTTACGCAGGATGTTGGTGGTCTTGACCAGCGGTTCGGTGAGATAGACCGGATCGTCCGTAATCGTGACGTAGGTCATCACCGGACCGTGGAGCGAAAAGCGCTCGGTCAGCGTCACCAGATCGCTCTGGGGCAATCCGTTCCGCCGGTGCCACATCTGCTTGATGTGCGTGGTGGTCACGACCAGCGTTTCGCCCTCCCACTGACCGGTCGAAAACCCCATCCAGGTGTGCTCGGCGAAGCGTGACGGATGCGGGCGGCCGTCCATCCACACCGTCCGCCGTTGCTGGAAATTGCTGATGTCGAGATGAATCGCCACCACCTGCTGCGTCTCGGCATCGCGTTCGTCCCAGATCCGCAGGTTGAGCGGCCCGCGCAGGATGTACGGCGACGAGTGGGCCCGGCACTGGTGCTCCGGCACGGTGAGCCGCGACGCGTCCCAGGCGTCGGCAAAGGCGCGGGCGCTGTCGTTGATGGGCAGACCGAGGTAGTCGCCGAGCGACGGCCCCGGAATGCGCTCGGGCTGGTCCTCGTGGAAGATTGCGTTGTAGCTGCCGCTGAGGTCGAACTGCGCGGCGGCGGGCCGCACGGCGACGGCGAGCGCGATGAGGCCCAGCAGGGCGAGCGTGGCAACGCGGCGCACGGCTACTTGCCTCCCTGGATGGTGAGGCTGCGATACACCGCCTCGACGAACTGCGCGGTGGTCCACGGCCCTGCTGTCGAACCGTAGCGCGGCTCCCAGTCGAGCGTCGGACGGGCCGCCTTCACCTGCTCGAGCGTTTGCCCCTTCGCGACCAGCGCCTGCACCCGGTCGCGGACAATCGTGACCATGTCGCGGTACTCCACCACGTCGAACTCGTCGCTCACACGGCCGCGCCCGGGCACGATACGCGTGCCGCCCTCGGTGAACTGCTCGGAGATGGCCAGGTCGATCAGCCGATTGAGACCCTCGATGACGCCGTTGACGTGACCTCCCCGCGCGACGTCGATGCGCGGGTAGCCGACCGTGCTGTAAATGTCGCCGGCCGCGATCACGTCCGAGCTGCGGAAGAACACCAGCACATCGCCATCGGTCGTGGCCCGCGGGACGTGCACCAGCTGAATCCCTTCGCCGTTGAAGTACATGGTTCGCTCGTCCTGGAAGAACGTGTCGGTGGGCCAGGCGGCGAAGGGCGCTGCCGGCCGGCCGCCGGCCGGCGCGCTCATGGCGGTCAAGACGTTCTCGTGCGCCACGACGAAAGCCTGCGGCACGGCGCCGTCGACCGCGCGCTGTCCGACCTGCCCGGCAAAGTTGCCCGCCACCAGTTGCGAACCGGCCGCAGCGACGATGGCGTTGCCGCCGGTGAAATCGGCGTCGGCGTGCGTGTTGACGATGTAGCGAATCGGTCTGGCGCCGGCCCGGCTGCGCACGGCTTCGAGCAGGCGAGCACTGTCCGGCTCCGACAGCGTGTCCACCAGCAGCACGCCCTGGGAGCCGGCCTGCAGCACGACGTTGGTGCTGCCGTTCGTGATCATCGAGACCTGCCCGTGGACAGGCAAGGTCTCGAGCCGCGTGGATTGACCGCTCACGGTCGCGTCGCCGACCAGAGCGGCGACCAGCGTCAGGACGTAGAAGGCGCGATGCACGGGGGCATTCTGTGGGCGTCTGCCGCGCTTTGCAACCTGTCGGACGCCGCGGCCCTTGACGCGCCTGCGAGACGGCGGTAGCGTGCCCAATGCCGGCGTCACAGGTAGTCGTCGGCTCATGGAGGGCTTCCGATGCGCATGACCTGCAAGGCCGTTTGTCTCGTCGCCCTCTTCACCGCCGGCTGCTCCAGCAGCGCCGGTCCCACCTTCGACTCCGCTGACCAGGACCGCATCAAGGCGGTCATCCAGCAGCTGACCGAGGCGTTCAACGCCAAGGATGCCGCCAAGGCAGCGGCGCTCTACACGTCGGAGGCCGTGGTGATGCCCCCCAACAAGACGCTGATGCGGGGCCGGAACTTCGTCGAGCAGTACTACACTGCCCGTTTCGGCGAGGGCGCCACCAACCTCGAGCTCCAGCCAAACGAGATCAAAGGCTCGGGAACACTGGCGGTGGCCATGGGCGACTACCGGCTGGTGCTGGCGCCGCCGTCGGGACCATCGCGCCGCGACCGCGGCAAGTTCGTCTGGATCTTCCGCGAGCTGAACGGCACCTGGATGATCGACGGCATCATCTTCAGCAGCGATTTCTCGGAGCTGCCGCCAGCGTGAGCCCGCGGCCGGCTCGAGGGAGTCTTGCGACGGCCGCCCCGGCGCTCGGGCTCCTGTGCGTGTGCGCGTTCGTGGTCCTCATGCCGTCCCAGGCCGTGGCGCAGACCGCCGCGCGGCGGTGGACGCCGCCTCGCACCATTGACGGTCAGCCCGACCTCCAAGGCGTCTGGCTGAGTAACAGCGCGACGCCGCTCGAGCGGCCGGCGCTGCTCGCGGGACGCACACGCCTCACCGACGACGAGGTCGCGGAGTTCCGCCGGCGAGCCGATCGCCTGTTTCGAAGCGGCAACGGCGACTTCGCCGTGGGCGATGGCGTGTACCAAGCGGTCTTGTCCAATCCGGAGACGTACCGCAACCCCAACGCGACGCACTCGGCTGCCGAGATGGTGGACCTCGAGTTCGACCATCGCACCTCGTTGATCGTCGATCCGGCCGACGGACGGATTCCGTCAGTGACCGAGGCGGGGCGGCGCCGCCAGCTCGCCGTGGCCGCGGCCTTCGCTCAACCCGCGAGCGCCGGCGACGTGGGGAACGCGCTCCGCTGCCTCTCGTGGGGCGTGCCGCGCCTGGGCGGGCGTTATGGCGCCGGCGATCTCAGCTACTACGAGATCGCGCAGGCGCCAGGCTACGTCGTGCTCACCGCCGAAGCGGGCCACGAGTCGCGCGTCATCCCGCTCGACGGCCGTCCTCCGCTGGCTTCCGCCATTCGCCAATGGAACGGCGACTCGCGCGGCCGCTGGGAGGGCGATACGCTGGTGGTCGAGACCGGCAACTTCTCGCCCAAGAGCTACTTCATGGGCGCTACCGACAGTCTGCACGTCGTCGAGCGCTTCACCCGCACCGCGCCCGACCGGATCGAGCACGAGATTACGGTGTCGGACCCGACGACATGGACGCGTCCGTGGACGGCGATGTTGCCGCTGCGGCAGCGGCACGAGCCGCTGTTCGAATATGCCTGTCACGAAGGCAACTATGAGCAGATCTCCGGCATGGTGCGCGGCGCCCAGGCGGAGGCGCAGCAGCGGGCCGCGGGACGGTGACCGGCGGGTCTGAAGACCCGCAGCCATACGTCTAGCGTGCGTCGGCGGCGCGCGCGGCCTTGAGGATGTTCACCAGGCCGTAGTTCCCCTCATGGCATTCGAAGGGCATCACCGGCCGCGGGTCGTGCGTGAGCGGCATGGCGATTGTCCACGGCCGCTCCCAGGTTTCCGGATCCTCGATCGTCGCGGTCCAGTCGATGGCTGCCGGCGACACCTTGGTGAAGCGCTCCACCACCCGCAGCGTGCGCGGATCGGCGCCGCGATAGGCGCTCGCGGCGTTGAAGTTCGTGGTCTCGACGACCAGCGTGCCGCCCTCCCAGCGCCCGCGCGCGTCGCCCATGTACGAGCGGACAGCGGCGGGCACGTGCGGCCGTCCGTCGAGCGGAATGACGCGCGCCTCGTGGACGATCTCGTAGGTGATGACGACGAAGCCCGGGGTCTGGAAGATCTGATAGTTGTTGCCGTACATCACCGGGATCATCGAGCCGGGCACACCGCGCGAGATACAGCGCTCGAGCAGTCCGAGATCGTCGGGGCCGTTGAACGGGCCGCCGAGAAAGCTGCTCTTGGGCCGGCCGGCGGCCTGGGCCCGGCGCCGGCCGTTGGCCGTGAGCGGCGGGATCCGGCCGTCGGGCGGATCGACGATCAGCCACGGCTGCCGGCGCTTCTTGAGATCGAGGATCTGCAGCCACCATTCGTCGGGACCGCGGGGCCCTGGCGCCAATCCTTCGATGGCTTCCTTCTCGGCGTCGCGCCGGAAGGCCGCAACC
>DATMDI010000431.1:0-15767 GCA_035557875.1 Vicinamibacterales bacterium | reverse complement strand
GCGGACCACCCAGCACGGACGGCGTGCCGGCTCATGATGTGACCCACGCGGCCGCGCCGCTCAGCGCCCGGCGGTCCTTCAGCCGCCGGCTGGCGCTGCGCGCCGTCCGCGAACTCCGCCTCTCGGGCGCCGCCGCCGCGGGCGCGCTCAAGGAACTGCTCTTCAGTAACGACCTCACCCACGCCGCGGCGATCGCCTACTACGCGCTGCTGTCGCTCTTTCCGTTCCTCCTGCTCGTCGTCTCGGTCTTCGGCAGCCTCGCGGCCGACGATGTCGCCCGCGCCGAAGTGCTGTCGTTCATCTTCCGCTACTTTCCGGCCCGCTTCGACTTCCTGGTCCAGCAGCTCGACGCGTTTCGCCAGCACCCGGTGGGGCTGAGCGTCACCGGCGCGTTCGGACTGGTCTGGGGGTCGCTCGGCGTCTTCGGCGCGCTGATGAGCGCGGTGAACGAAGCGTGGGGCGTCAGCAAGCCGCGCGGATTCTGGCGTCACCGCCTGGCCTCGTTCGTGATGTTCGCCGCCGCGACCGGGGTGATGATCGCGGGGCTGCTGCTGGTGAGCGCCAGCCACTTCTTCGATTCGACGACCATCGGCGCCACCTTCGCCGGCGTGTGGTGGATTGCCGCGCTCCGGTCGCTGGCGCTGCAGTACCTCGCCACCATCCTCTTCATCTTCGGCGTCGGGCTCGTCTACTACTTCGCGCCGAACGAGCGCGCGCGGTTTCGCGACGTGTGGGTGGGCGCCATCTTCACCGGCGTCCTCTGGCGCGGCGGGTTCGAGCTGTTTTCATGGATGACCAGCCGCAACGCTCAGCTCCAGATGGTCAACGGATCGATTGCGGTGGTGGTGCTGTTCCTGATGTGGGTCTACGTCTCGTCGGTGATTCTGATGTACGGTGTGGAATTCACCGCCGCCCACCACCGGGCCCGGCGACACCCGCCCGCGCCGGCCCCCAGCGCCTGATCGGGCGCGAAAGGCCGGTCCCCCTCGTGCCCAACCGCCTTGCATCGGAACCGAGCCCGTATCTGCTCCAGCACCAGGACAACCCGGTGGAGTGGTACCCCTGGGGGGACGAAGCGTTCGCGCGCGCAAAGAGCGAAGACAAGCCGATCTTTCTGTCGATTGGCTACTCGACGTGTCACTGGTGCCACGTGATGGCGCACGAGAGCTTCGAGAGCCCGCAAGTGGCCGAGGTGCTCAACGCCGGGTTCGTTTCGATCAAGGTGGACCGCGAAGAGCGGCCCGACGTGGACCGCGTGTACATGACCTTCGTGCAGGCCACCACCGGCTCGGGAGGGTGGCCGATGAGCGTGTGGCTCACGCCGTTGCTCCAACCGTTCTACGGCGGGACCTACTTCCCTCCGACCAGCCGATGGGGACGCCCCGGCTTCATCGAGATTCTCGAAGAGCTGACCCGCGCCTGGCGCGAGGATCGGGCGCGCATCGAATCGTCGGCCGCGACGATCATCGAGCGCCTGCGCGGCTTCGGCCAGTCGGCCGGCGGCGACGCCGTGCCCGGTCCGGAAGCGCTCGGCCGTGCAGTGGCCGAGTTCGAGACGGCCTTCGATCGCCGGCGCGGCGGGTTCGGCAACGCGCCGAAGTTCCCGCGCCCGTCCGAGCTGCTGTTCCTGCTGCGCGAGCACGCCCGCACCGGGGCTGACGCGCCGCTCGCCATGACGCTCGCGACGCTGCGGGCGATGGCGCTCGGCGGCATGCGCGATCACATCGGCGGCGGTTTCCACCGTTACAGCGTGGACGGCGACTGGCGCGTGCCGCACTTCGAGAAGATGCTCTACGATCAGGCCCAGCTGGTGCTCGCCTACCTCGAGGCCGCGCAGGCCGCCGGCGACGCGGCGTACGCCCAAGTGGCCGTGGACACGCTGGCCTATGTGCGTCGTGAGTTGACCCATCCCGACGGCGGGTTCTATTCGGCCGAGGATGCCGACAGCGTGCCGCCCGAGCACGCGCACGACCCGGCCGCCCACAAGACGGAAGGCGCGTTCTACATCTGGACCGAGGCCGAACTGCGCCAGCAGCTCGGTGGCGATGCCGAGGCGTTCTGCCAGCGTTTCGGCGTGAAGCCGGACGGTAACGCCCCGTCCGACCCGCAGGGGGAGTTCACCGGCAGGAACCTGCTCCACACCGCGAAAGGATTGGCCGACATCGCCTCGGACCTGGGCGTGAGCGAGGCGGACGTGGAAGCCGCCCTCGCCCGCAGCCGCGGCGTGCTGCTCGACGTGCGCGGCCGCCGTCCGCGACCGCATCTCGATGACAAGGTGCTGGCGGCGTGGAACGGTCTCATGATGGCCGCCTTCGCGCGCGCCGGCCGGGTGGTGCCGGGTGGAGAGGTCTTCACGCAGGAGGCCGTGCGGGCGGCGGAATTCCTCGAGCGTCACCTCTGGGACGCGGCCAGCCGCACCCTGTTCAGGCGATACCGCGGCGGCAGTGCCGCGGTGCCGGGCTACGCCGAGGACTACGCCTACGTCACGTTCGGTCTCATCGAGCTCTTCCAGGCCAGCGGCGAGCCGCGCTGGCTCGAATGGGCGCTGGTCCTGCAGCGGCGTCTCGACGAGCTGTTCTGGGATCAGGCAGAAGGCGGGTGGTTCAGCACGACGGGCGAGGATCCGACGGTACTCCTGCGGCTCAAGGAGACCTACGACGGGGCCGAGCCGGCGGCGAGCTCAGTGGCGGCGATGAACCTGCTCGCGCTCTCGCACTTGACCGGCGACTCCGCGATGGTGGAACGGGCCGAACGCACGCTGGCGCTCTTTCGCGAGCACCTTGGGCGCGCGGTGCCAATGATGCTCGCCGCGCTCTCGACCCACCACGCCGGCGTGCCTCAGGTGGTCATCGCCGGCGCCGCCGGCTCCGGCGATACCACTGCGCTGCTCGCGGCCGCCAGCGGTGTCTATCGCCCCTCAGCGCTCGTGGTGCCGGCTTTCACGGAGCACCGCGACGCCCTGAGCCGTGTGCTACCGTGGGTGAAGGGTATGGGTATGCGCGACGAACGTGCGACCGCGTACGTGTGTCGCGACTTCGCGTGTCAGACGCCGGTGCACACGGCGGAGGCGCTGGCCGCGCAGCTCGGGCCCCGGGACCTCCCATGACACTGTCCGTCGACATCTGGCTGCGCGGCGAACATCACGCCACCACGCTACCTCTGCCACCGCTGGAGCGCGAGCCGCGCGCCTGGACCGAAACCGACGTAGTCGGCGTGTTGACGGGCATGCTGCGCGCGATGGACCAGGCGAGCAATCCCGGCGCGGATGCCAGCCGGCCGATCGCGTTGAGAGGCTTCAGCTGGATCGTGACGCCATTCGAGGCGGGCGGGGTCGTGATCGCTCTCGAGTTGTCGCTCGGAGCCGCCGTCGCCGGGCCCTTCGAGATCGAGGAGCGCGACCTGACGCGCCTGATTCAGCGGGCCGTGGACGCCGCGCGTGCCACGCCCTCCGCCGGCGGCGCAACGGTTCACTGATTGGCCTTGGCCGGGAGCCTTGAAGGAATGGCGCCCGGCTGGCGGGGTCGCCGCCAGCCGGGAACCGGGCCAGGAGACTTGCCGAGCACCAGCACGCGATCACTGGTATGAGGGTGTCGCGAAGAAGGTAACGGGCGCCTGACTCGTCGACCTGACCAACTTGGTCGACCGCCCGCGGCGCTGTGCCAGCGGGGGGGTCTGCCAAAATCAGCTGATCCAGCATACCCCACCAGGCACCCTCCGGATCGTGCCTAGAACCTGTGTGTATACAACACTTTAGAGGCTAACTTCCGGTCCAGCGAGGCGAATCGGCCCGCTACCGGGTCGTCGAGCCAGTTGTGGGTGTACACGACGTAGAGGTCATTCCCGGGCTTCATGATCCACCGGTAGCGTGCCTGCCAGCCCATGACGCGGCTGACCGTGTCGTACTGGATGTTGTTGACGATGGCCATGAAGGGTGAGAACTGCGAGTCCGCGATCACGCGGAACACGTTCGACGTGAACTGCCCCTCAGCCAGGTCCACGTCGTTCCACTCGCCATTGAGACTGAAGATGTAGCCCGGCCGCGCCCGCACCGTGAGGCCGGCGATCGTCTGGCGGCGTGTGCCCGAGTAGAAGCCGCCGGTCTCGAAACGCCCGTTGAGGGCAAGCGTGCGCCGGTTGGCGGTCTGGCCCGAGAGCGCGAAGCGCGAGTAGTTGTACTCGCCTCCCATGGGGAGCGTAATGCCCGGGCTGATGCGGAAGGGGGCGTCGAGCCGCTCGAACTTGCGGGAGACGTCCAGCGCGAACTGGTCCTGACTCTGAAACTGGACGTTCGCCAGCGTGACGCTCGCGGTGCGCTCGAGCAGCGTGTTGTGGAGGTCGGTGAACACCTCCACACCGCCGTTGAACTGCACGCGGCGGACGACGTCGCTGTTCTGCGGCCGCGGACCGAACCCGACGAACTGGTTGTAGCGGCGATAGTGGCGGCGGGTGACGAAGCCGACCTGCGGATCGAAGTGGGTCTGGACCTCGCGGGCGTTGAAGCCGCCGTACCAGCGGTCGTTGGGGTAGTCCACGGCGATGCCGTAGGCGCTGCGCCGCGTCGTGACCTCCGGACGGCGCGTATGGAGGAACCAGCCCGAGAGGTTGAGATTCTTGTTGCCGCGGAACCGGTTGGTGGCGAGGCGGAAATCCGCTCCGGCCGTCTGGCTCGCTCCGGCGCCCAGGTCGTGCGCGAACCGGTTGGTGAAGATGGCGCCGACGTAGGACTGCTGAAACAGCCGGCGCTTCACGCGTGCCGCCGTGAAGTCCTCGCCGACGAACCCCTCGTCGTCGTCGCTGCCGGTGCGCACGTGCAGGAATCCCACGTCCTGGCCGCCGGCCTGGCCGGTGAACTTGGTGCCGTAGTTCACCCGCTGCGGACGCGCGTCGGCGCTGAGACCGATGCGGCGGCTGAAGAACGGCTGCACCTGTTCGGTGCCCAGGCCGTTGCCGCTGGTGCTGGCGAAATCGAAGAAGGTGGCGCCATCGAGGAAGAAGTCGCGCCGCTCGGGAAAGAAGAGCGAGAAGCGCGTGAGGTTGACCTGCCGTTGATCGACCTCGGTTTGAGCGAAGTCGGTGTTGATCGTGAGGTTGGCCCGCAGTCCCGGGGTCGGGTTGTAGAAGAGGTCGACGCCGGCGTTCTGGTCGCGGTCCCAGCCGCTGCGGCCGGCGGCCTCGCCTGAGAGCAGCCCGTAGGGCTTGATGTCGAGCCCCTTGCCCTGTGTCACGTCGTTGATGCCCTTGACGTGACCCGCGTTGGTCATGCGGTCGAGGCCCTGGTTGCGGCCCCAACCCATCCAGATGCTGTCCTCGTTCTTCCGTCGCACGGTTCGCTGGAAGTTGATGCCCCAGGTGTCGCTGTCGGGATTGAAGTTGAGCGTGCGGAACGGGATCTCGATCTCGATGGTCCAGCCGCGGTCGTCGTGGAGCACGCGCGCGTTCCAGATGCCGTCCCACGCGCGGTTCATGCCGTTCACGCCGAAGACCGCGTCCGCCATCAGGCCCGAGGGGTTCATCTCGAAGAAGTAGCCGGAGCGCTCGTCGAGGAAGGTGTCGATGCGCCACATGAAGCGATCGTCGGACTGCAGGAACTCGTCGCGGCGGCGCTGGAAGCCGAGCCACTTGTCAGGTTCGGAGTCGAACGCGGTGACGCCCATGTAGAACGCGTCCTCGCTGAAGGCGATGCGCACTTCCGTGGCCTCGGTGGCCGGCTGACCGTTCTGGGGGTCGACCTGAATGAAGTCTTTCGCGGGGAGCGCCCGCTGCCAGACGGCTTCGTCGAGGCGCCCGTCGAGCGCGATGCGTTCGCCCTCGGGCAGGCGAACAGCCTGAACGAGGCGCCTCGGCACCCCGCCCACGAGGTCCTGCCCCTCGAGAACCAGCTCCTGGGCCGGGGCGGAGGCCGTCAGGAGGGTGAACACGAACGAACAGACCAGTACCGGGATTCCGACTCGGGAAACCAATGAACTCCTGCCAGGTTTGAGGTGGTGGGCGGCCCGGACCAGCGTCGCGGCGAGAAGGGCAGCGCCATCCGATTATTACGACAACTGCAACTATCCCGTTGACTGCACGGAGACCGGCTCGCCGCTCGTACGTGGCCGCGGGTCTTCAGACCCGCCTCGCGGGAACGGCTTCTTCCAGTGGCCGCGGGTCTTCAGACCCGCCCCAGTGTCACGTCTCCCGCCGTGCGCAGCAGGGCTCGTCGCTTCGCCGGCCCGTCCTCGGCGAGGAGTCTGCTCAGACGTACAAGCAGGCCGGCTTCGGACGACCCTGCTGCACACGCCGGTCGCTGGTCGTCGGGCCGGGTCTTGCCGCTGTGATTGTGGGCAGCTTTAGACCCGGCCAAGAGAGCGGCACATAATGCCGAGACGAGCCGGGGTGGCGAAACTGGCAGACGCACGGGACTTAAAATCCCGGGCTGCGCAAGCGGCGTGCGGGTTCGATTCCCGCCCCCGGCACCAGAGTGGATTTGGGTTGCCCCTAGGTGCCTTTGGCTCAACAGCGGCTAACATCGCCACCCATGCCGCGAAATTGCTGACGGATCGATTCGTCGCGAGGGTTCGCTCGACCATGGGTGAGAACTGCTCGATAACAAGGCGACCAGCCTCGTCCTTTGCGTGAACGCCCACGGCGCTCGTGAGGAAGTTCGGCGGTGGCAGATGTGCTGATGCGTTCGCCGCATCGAGACCCACCACTTCGTTGAACGACGACGGGCTGGAGCAGCTATTCCACGACAATCGGTGCAAAACAGTCAGCCTTCGGATCCGCGCGCAGCGGTAGCCAACCGCTGAAGCTCCCGTCGAGATCGGCCGCAATCACGACGGGTGACAACGCTGCCGGATCGAACAGAGACGCCTCACGGCCGGCGGCACGCACCCGCTGGGCCACCTGCTCGCGAAACTCTGTGAAGTGCGGCAGGTCGAACAAGAGGAAGTAGACGCCGCGAATGATCCCCGGTTCACTGACCCGTCGCTGGGCCATGCAACGTGGCTGGAACCTTGCCGACTCGAGACCAGCCTCCCGTGCCGCGTTGAGTAGCGCCTGCGGTGTGAGCACGCCCGCCATCGCGCGCTGGAACTCGCTGCGCAGCACGACGGGCATGGCTGGTGGCGGATAGTGCAGCGATTCCCCCATGCGGCCAAACAGGTCGTTGGCAAGCGGTCGCATCAACTTCGCGTTCGGCGTGATCGAGAGCGCCGAGCCGAGGGGGTCAGCATCCGGCGCGAGGGTCAGGGTCCATCCCGTGAGGTGCGCTCGCGGGATCGTGAAGGCCTGTGCGCCCGTGCGCTGCGCCGAGCGCACGAACAGCACGCCGAGCACGGCCACCGCCACGAGCGGGATCATCACCTTGAGTAGTGTTTTCATTCCAAAAGGGACGGAGCGCGGAATCTGGGCTTTGCAAGTTACCGGACGGTTTGCGCAATTCGGAGCGATCTCTGGGGCGCCGACTACCTAGCTGAAAGCATCGTTGTGGACCGACATATCCGCAACCTGCGAATCAAGCTGCAGAACCACTCGCAACGTTCGCGATATATTGCCACCGTTCCGGGCCGCGGCTACCGCTTCGTGCGGACTGCCGCTGACTCGGTCGTGCCGACGATTCGAGCTCAGGGACAAAAGGGTTATCGCCGCGCGGAATTCCACCGTGATTGTCTACTTCTGTCGTCCGAGCAGACTGAGCCCGAACTGATCCCGTCTCGATCAGGTTTGGTCGATTCCATCGGTTCCATCGACCAAGTCGGCCACCAAACACTAACCCTGGCCAGCGTTTAGCGCGTTTCTGGCCGAGACTTGCGCAGCGGCGAAGGAAGGCTCGAAACGGGTGGGGCGGGTCTGAAGACCCGCAGCCACGTACCGAAAGCCCAAAGCCCAAGGGCCAAGAGCCTGTAACCAGACCGCCCTCTACATCCGGCGCTGACGGCGGCGGATCAGGAGTCCGATCCCGGACGCGGTGAGCAGCAGGACCGACGACGGCTCGGGCACGACAGCGAAGCCGACGTTGCCGATCGCGGGCCCCATCCGGTAATCACCGTACGGGGTATCGATGTGCTCCGACAGCAGCCACAGGCCGCCGTTGATCGTCTGGCGCGAGACGCCCAGCACGTCGGCGAGCGACTGATCGAGTATGCCCGCGAAGTTGAGAAACTCCAGCTTGTCCGAGCACGGGCAGTCACCGCCCAGGCCTTGCTCGTCATACACGGAGAACGAGAACGCCGGCAGCGCGGCATGGAAGCTGCCGCTCACGACCGTGGGTGTGGTGTTCGACGCCAGCGTCAGGGCCACGGTCAGCGACCCTGCTGCAAAGTCGTAGGTCGTGACATCGGCGTTGACGTCGATGTGCATCCCCTCGAGGGTTGGGCTCGTGAGGGTGATCAAGGCGTACGTCACGGTCCAGCCTGGCGGGGCCTGGGCGTCGTCGAGTCCGATCAACTCGAACAGGAAGGCGGGTGAGCCGTTTATACCGTCGATGGTGATCGAGCCGCCGCCGTACGACTGCTGTCCGAACGACAGCGGCGAAATCGCATCCGCGGCAGCCGGTGATGGCAGCGCCAACGCGGCCGCTGCAGCCAAGGTGAGAACGAAACGTCGCATGCGCCTCCGGGGTAGGGGATGCGGCCCAGACTAGCAGCGACGGCGGGTCGGTTTGCACACAGCTTCACGACAATGCTGTGGGCGTTGCACACTGACTTGCGCCGCGGGCGCAGCGTGTCAGCGTTCGACGCTGACCGGAATCGGTACGCCTTCGGCGCTGCGGCGCTTGCGGGCGGACTTGTCGGCGTACATGCGCTCGTCGGCGCTGCGGAGCAGCGCCTCGAACGATCGGCCGTCCGACGGGTACATCGAGTGGCCGACGCTGATCGCCAGGGTCACCGCCACCCCCGGCGCCGGCTCGAATGGAATGCCGCTCACCGCCTCCTGCAGTTCGCTGGCGCGCTCGATGGCCTGCGCCGCGTCGCAGTCCTGCAGCACGACGATGAACTCGTCGCCGCCCTGGCGGGCGCAGAAGTCGTAGGAGCGCACCGAGCCGCGAATCGCGCGGGCGATGAACTGCAGCGCGCGGTCGCCTGCCTGGTGCCCGAACCGGTCGTTGATCTGCTTGAAGCGATCGACGTCGATGACCAGCAGCGCCCGCTCGGCGCGATAACGGTCGGACTTGGACATCTCTTTCTCGACGTGATCCAGCAGCGCACGTGAATTGTGCAGGCCGGTGAGCGGATCGGTCAGCGACTCCGTGCGGACCTTGTCGAACACCTCCGCATCGTGCACGACGACGGCGGCCTTGGGCGCCACCTTCTCGAGCGTGCTTTCGTGCCCCTCGGTGAAGTAGCCCGGGGTGATGTGATAGGCGGCCAGCGCGCCAACGATCCGCTCGTGGACGCGCAGCGGACAAACCAGCATCGCCTGCAGGCTGGTTTCGCGATCGGACAGGCCCGAGGCGCGGAAGTCGGCAGCGGGGTGGGCGTTGCGCACTGATCTGCCCGACCGGGCCAGATAGCCAAGGGCGCCGACGCCGGCCGGCACCTCGAGTTGCAGCAGCCATTCCGCGTCGAGCCCGGTGGCGAACTTGCAGCGGCTGATGCCGTCGTTCTCGTCGCAGACGAAGAGCGCCCACGACGAGGCGGGCACGAGCTTCTGCAGCCGTGATGCCAGCATCGCCATGGTGTCGCTGACGCTCAGGCGCGAGCCCATCGCCTCGGTGAGCTCGTAGAGGAAGCCCATCTCGGTGTTGGCCCGGGCGATGTTCTCGATGACGTTCTCGAGCGGCGCCGGCGTCACGTCGCGCACTGGAGCGTCTTCGACGACGGGAGCCGGCCGTTCCGTTCCGGCCGTGTCGCCGGTCAACGGCATCTCCTGCTCGAGGATCGCGAGGAACATGTCGACGAGCCTCGGGTCGAGCGCGAGCCCGCGCTCTTCCTTGATCGTCAGGCGCGCCTCGGCCTCCGACCGGGCCCGATGATACGGCCGGTCGGCGAGCAACGCGTCGAAGTAGTCCACGATGCCGAGGATGCGGGAACCGAGCGGAATCTCGTCTCCACGCAGCCCCCGGGGATAGCCCTCGCCGTTCCAGCGTTCATGGTGCGAGGCGATGAGCGGCGCCACCGGGCAGCCGAAGTCCACCGCCCCGATGATCTCGGCGCCGACGGCTGGATGCGTCTGAATCAGCTGGCGTTCCTCGGGAGTCAGCTTGCCCGGCTTGTTGAGGATGTGCTCGGGCACGGCCAGCTTGCCGATGTCGTGAAGCAGGGCCGCCACTTCGACGCCCTTCACTTCGTCGTCGTTCATGCCCGCTCGACGCGCCAGCGAGACTGCCAGCCGCTGGATCCGCCGCACGTGCGTGTCCGACACCGTCTTCGTCGCTTCGAGGGTCTGGTCGCGCGCGCCGATCGCCCGCGCGAGCGCCTCGACGGTCGCCATGTGCATGGCCGCCTGACGTTCGATGAAGCCGAGGTAGGTGCGGGAGCCCCAGTAGAAGAGCACCACCGGGATGGCGACGAACGCCGCAAAGGTGCTCGCGGTCGCGATCAGGTAGGCCGCGCACATGCCGAGGACCGCGCCGGCGAAACAGGCGGGTGCGCTCCAGAGGAACTGCTCCATCCACAGCGTCGATGGCGACTTTCCCGATTGCAGCGCCACCGCCACGGCGAGCATCAGCGTGTTGCAGAAGAAGAAAACTGACGCGCCCGCGAGCGTGGGGACCACGAGTGCGGTCCCGTCCTGCCCGATGCTCAGTCCGCCAACCAACCCCGCCGTCGCGTTGGCGACCGCCGCCGCCACCACGATGTTGGCAATGCTGAAGACGGTGCGGTAGACGGCGTTCCGTCCAGTGTTGTTGAGGACGCACTGGCTCCACACGCTGATGGCGATGATGAATGTCGCTTCGAACGGGCTGAACAGCGCCAGGGCTGCGAAGTTGGTGCAGTAGGAGAGCGATACCGTGGCGCCGCTGGGCACGAGCGGCAGCCGGACCTTCGTGGCCGCGAGAAGCACCGAGGTGATGAGCACGGCCAGAAACAGCCGGGGTGAGTCGAAGCGCGCGGAGCCGGTCTGCCAGCCGAGGATCGCCACGGCGGCGATGGCCGTGGCGACAATGTACGCCCGCAGCACCGCCGGCAGCGCCGCGAAGGTCTTGGGCGCCGCGGCCTGGGCAGACTCCGCCGCGAAAATACGTGCAGAAGCAGGCATTGTCCTGGTATTCCCGTCCTCCCAGCTATCGGCGCGGGAGGCGCGAGTGCGCAGGGCCGCCGTTCTACTTCGCGTTCCAGCCCGGCCGTGTCGTCAGGAGGTCGAAGAACGCCCGGAGTTGCTCGTCCCAGACGCCCCAACTGTGATTGCCGGGCACCTCGGCGTAGCGGTGAGGCACGCCCTGTGCGGCCAGAATGCGCACGAACTCTCGGCTGGCAGGCAGCAGCGGATCGTCGAGACCGCACGCGACGTAGAAATAGGGCGAGGCCCCTGGGGCAAGCCGCGTGGCGAGTGTCAGCGGATCGCGGGCGCGGCGGTCCTCAGACCCGGGCGCCCCGAAGATGAGCGCGGGCGCACCGGCGCCCTCGGCGCGGGCGCTGGCGAGCGGCGCACTGAGCGGCGCCGCGGTGCCGAACAGGTCGGGGTGGCGGAGGGCAATCAGGGCAGAGCCAAACCCGCCCATCGAGATGCCGCCAATGGCGCGGCTCTCCCGCGTCGCCAGTGTCCGGTAGTGGCTGTCCACATACTGGACCAGGTCGATCGCGACCACGTCCTCGTAGCGCGCATCGGGCAGGCCGGCGGCGTTGGCGAAGAAGCTGCGCCCGCCGTTGGGCAGCACGACGATCATCCCGCGCGCTGCGGCGTCGCGGGTGAACCAGGCCCGGGACGGAAACGCGGTGTGGGTCTGTCCGCCGCCGTGGAGCAGGTAGAGCACCGGATACCGCTTGCTGGACTCGTCGTAGCCGTGCGGCAGCAGCACCGCGAACGCGTATTCGGCGTTGCCGAGCGCCTGGCTCGAGATCCGCACCGTACGTGCCATCGCTCGCGGCGGCTCGGAGGGAGCAGCAGCCTGGCCGCGCGGCGCAGCCGTGGTGCTCATCAGCAACATGCACGTTACGGCAGCGCTCGCCAGAGCCCTCACGCCGCGCATTGTACAATCGGGGGTGGTGATCTTCCCGCCACGAGCCTCCTGGGTCGCTCTCTTCGGCGGAGCCTGTGTCGCCGCGCTCGCTGCGGCGGGCTGCTCGAAGCCGTCCGATCCGCCGCCGTGGGAAGCGGCCAATCCCGTCCGGCCGTTGCCCGTCGCGCCCATCGGCCCCGACATCGATCTGGCCGCGCTCAAGACGCCGCCGACGCCCGAACGCATCCGTCTCGGACGGTGGCTCTTCTACGACGCCCGGCTGTCGGCCGACGGCACGGTGTCGTGCGCCACCTGTCACGAGCCGGAACACGCGTTCTCCCAGGGCACGTCCGTGGCCACCGGTATTCGCGGGCAGAAGGGCCGCCGCAAGGCGCCGACCTTCATCAACCAGGCGGTCACGCTCTTTCCGCACTTCTTCTGGGATGGCCGAGCGGGTTCGCTCGAAGAGCAGGCGCTCGGACCCGTCGTCAACCCGATCGAGATGGGCAACACGCACGAAGGCATGGTGAGGACCGTCGGCGCCGTGCCCGGCTACCGGATGTACTTCGCCGAGGCCTTCGGGACCGACGAGATCACCAAGGAGCGCATCGCCCAGGCGATTGCCGACTACGAACGCACGCGGATGAGCGGCAACTCGCCCTACGATCGCTGGCGCCGCACCCGCGACGCCACTGCCGTGCCGGCCGAGGTCAAGCTGGGGCACGAGCTGTTCTTCGGAAAGGCCGGCTGTGTGCAGTGCCATGTCGGCAGCCGATTCACCGACAACAACTTCCACAACATCGGCATCGGCTGGGACGACAGCAAACAGGCGTTCTTGGACGAGGGGCGCTGGGCCACGACCAAGGGCACGACCAACGAGGGCTTCGGCACATCCGATCGGGGCGCGTTCAAGACACCGACCTTGCGCGAGGTCAGCAAGCGCGCTCCGTACATGCACGACGGATCGGTCGCGACGCTCCGCGAAGTGGTCGAGTATTACAACCGCGGCGGCAACAAGAACCCGTACTTGGACCCCAAGATGCCGGTGAAGCCGCTCGGCCTCACGCCGGCGGAGATCGACGCGCTGGTGGCGATGATGAACTCGCTCGACGGGGAAGGGTACGAGGACACGGCGCCGTCGAGTTTCCCGAAGTAGGGGCCGCGCCGGCTACAGCCGGCCCCACACACCTCAGCGCTGCGCGGAGAGCCAGCGCGTGAACGGCGCCGACTGGCGCTGATCGAGCGATACGCACGACTCGATGCGCTCGATCGCCTGCTGCAGGCCTCGCGCCGCCGGCGGTACCGGGTTCCTGGCGAAAAACGCCCGGATGTCGGCGGCGCGCTCCATCGAGCAGAACCCGCCGAGCGCCCCGACGATGCCCGGCACACCCTGGAACACTCCCAGGCGCTCGGTCAGCTGCGGCCAGCGGTCCTTGACGAACGCCCACGCCGCTTCCTGCGATGCCGGCTGCGCCAGCAGCAGGCCGATCAGCGAAGGCGCATCCTGCGACCGCACGTCGGTGGAGAGCGCGTACTCCAGCGTGCGCGTGACGAGCGCCGGGTCGCGGAAGAAGGCGAGCGCGTTGAGGAAGCGGTAGTACTCTTCGGGCGTTCCCCGCATCTTCGGCAGTTCCGCGAGGTAGCGGTCGTACAGCGCGCGATCGCCGCCGGCCGCAGCAGTACGGAGGACGGCGGTGGCCATGCTGGGCGGGACCGCTGAGCGGTCGTCGAGGTAGGCCTGCGCGAGCGTGCGCGCCCGCTGCTGTACGCCGGCATCATCGGCGGTGTCGCCGAGCAGCGCGAGCAGCGTCGCCCGGCGCCCCTGCACGCCGTCATCATCCGTTGCCCGGCCCGGCAGGCCCAGCGACTCCAGCACAGGCCCGAAGCGGGCACGAATCCAGGCCTTGTAGGCGGCGCGCTGATTTCCATCGGCGACCGCGGTTCCCACCGCGGCGACTCGCGCGGCCACGTCGTCGATCACCGAGGGCGTGTCGTCGGCGGCAACGACCGCGGCGAGGTCGAGATAGGTGCCGATGTCGTGCCGTCCGGCGCGAATCATGCGCCATTCGTCGCCGACGAGCGTGACGCGTTCCGAGGACTTGAGGGAGCGGGCGGTCCGCCCGAGCGCGAGCACCGCCTCCGGGGCGTACTCCGAGAAGTAGTAGCCGCGGCTCTCGGCGTTGATGAACGGGACGCCGCAGCCGGGGGCACGGAACGCGTGCGTGGTGTCTTTCATCAGCTCGCAGCGGGGGGCCTGACCCGGTTGCGCGTAGCAGACCGGCAGCGTCCACACCTGCGAAGACGACGAGGCCGGCGCCGTCGCTTCCGGCGTCCCGAAGAACCGCTGCTGCGTCACCGTGACGTCGGTCGCGCCGGCACTGCAGCTGGTGCGCACCGACAGCGCCGGGGCGCCGGTCTGATCGACGAAGGTCTTCATGATCTGATCGACCGGCTTGCCCGTGACCCGCGTCATCTCGGTCCAGAAGTCCTCGCCGGCCGCGTTGCCAAACGAGTATTTCTTGAGATACGAGGAGACGCCCTGGCGGAACGGCTCGGCGCCGACGAACGCCTCGATCATGTTGAGCACGCCCGAGGTTTTCTCGTAGGCGATGGGATCGAAGACCTCGTTGATTTCGTCGGGCGTGGAGACGCGGGTGCGGATGGCGCGGGTGGATCGCAGCGCGTCGAGGCCGAGGGCGGTCTGGGTTTCCTCGGTGGCATTGAGGTCCATCCGCCACTCCGGTTTCCAGGCGGCCAGCGGCTTGTTGGCCGCCCACGTGGCGAACCCTTCGTTCAGCCAGATGTCGTCCCACCACTTCATCGTGACCAGGTCGCCGAACCATTGGTGCGCGATCTCGTGCGCGATCACCGAGGCCACGCTCTTGCGCAGGTCAACGGACGACCGCTCGGGATCGACCAGCAGCAGCCGTTCACGGAAAGTGATGGCGCCGGCGTTCTCCATCGCGCCCGCGGCGAAGTCGGGCACCGCGATGATGTCGAGCTTGCCGAACGGGTACTTGATGTCGAAGTAGCGATTGAAGAACGTGACCTGCTGCTCGGCCGCGCTGAGCGCGAAGGCGGTGAGCGCCCGCTTGTCGGGCGTGGAGCAGATGCGAATCGGTACGCCGTCGGCGCCGCCTTCACGGCAGACGAAATCGCCGACGAGCAGCGCCACCAGATACGTGGACATCTTCGGCGTTGTCGCAAACGCCACCGTGTGCGTGCCAGGCTCGGGGCCGGGCATGTCGGACGTCTGGCGGCCGTTGGACAGCGCGGTGTCGCTCGCCGCGATGGTGAGCGAGATGTCGAAGGTGGCTTTGTAGGCCGGCTCGTCGAACGACGGGAACGCGCGCCGTGCGTCGGTGGCCTCCATCTGCGACACCGCGTACTTGCGGCCGTTGGCGCTACTCAGGTAGAAGCCGCGCAGCTTGTCATTGAGGATCCCGCTGTAGGTGACGGCAATCGCCGCCGGCCCGGCGGGCAGCGTGCGGTCCACCGTGAAACGCGCCGTCTCGGCCTTGGCGTCCGTCGTCACACGGGCACGCTGAGTGTCGCCCCCTGCCGTGATCGTCACCTCGCCGAACGTGATCTCCGCCGCGTGCAGCGTGATCGACGTCGTGGGCTGGTCGACGCGCACCCGAATCGTCTCGCGCCCGCGGAACGTCGCCTTGTCGAGATCGGGCGC